>CAZXDF010000119.1:0-12173 GCA_964639345.1 uncultured candidatus Brocadiaceae bacterium
CTACCTCAGGTCCCGGCTGCTGGACTCCAGGAGCGAGTGGTGCATGGAATCTTCCGACGGCCACAGAATCACGTCCGGCCAGCGCGAGGAGGTCAGGGGGCTGTTCCACTGCCCTCGTGTCAACGGCCGGCCCGCCATAAGCTACCTGGCCCTGAAGGACCCGCAGACCCGGCTGCCGCTGCTCGCCTGCACAAGGCACAGGGGAGTTGTCATGCTGGCAAGGTATATGTCGAAGCCCGACGGCGCATACAAGGTCGCGGTGGAGCAGGTGGTGCGGGCCACGCTCCCTACGGCCCTGAAGAAGGCCCTGATGGACGCAACGCAAACCCCGGGGCGTTGAGGCGGGAGGAGCATCGTTGAAGGGGTTCAGCACCAGGTGGCTTGAGCTGTCGCGTTCCGAGTTGAGGGTGCTGTCCATCGCAGCCGGGGTGGTGCTCCTTTTCTTCATCGCCGTGCACCTGGTGCGCTGGGCCGTGTGGGAGCCGACGCTGGAGGTTCGCAGCGCGCGGGAGACCCTGCGCGCGCCGGCGCGACTGGACCTCAACGCAGCCTCCGAGCACGAGCTGATGCTCCTGCCGGGCATCGGCGAGCACATGGCGCGCGAGATCGCTCGCTACCGGGAGGAGCACGGGAACTTCGAGACCCTTGAAGGCCTCACAAAGGTGAGGGGCATCGGGCCGGTGAGACTGGAGCGCCTGCGCCCGTACCTGATGTGCGCGCCTCCGGGGCGGGAAGGGGATCGGTGAAGGTGGCCAGGTTCGAACTCGTTGCCGATTATGAGCCCGCGGGGGACCAGCCCAAGGCCATCCGGCAGCTCGTGGAGCGATTCCGGGCCGGCCGGCGCAATCAGACCCTGCTGGGCGCCACCGGCACGGGCAAAACCTTCACCATGGCCAACGTCATCCGCGACCTGGGCCTGCCGACCCTCGTGATGAGCCATAACAAGACACTCGCCGCCCAGCTCTACGGCGAGTTCAAGCTGTTCTTCCCCCGAAACGCCGTGGGCTACTTCGTCAGCTACTACGACTACTACCAGCCGGAGGCCTACGTGCCGTCGCGCGACCTGTACATCGCCAAGGACGCCTCGATCAACCAGGACATCGACCGGCTTCGCCTCGCCGCCACCACGCGCCTTATGCAACGGGACGACGTGGTGATCGTGGCCAGCGTCTCGTGCATCTACGGCATCGGCAGCCCCGAGGACTACAAGGAGATGTACGCGACCGTGGAGCGGGGGGAGGAGATCGAGAGGGACGAGCTGCTGGGGAGGCTGGTGGAGCTGCAGTACTCGCGCACCGACGCCGAGCTTCGGCGCGGGACCTTCCGGGCGCGCGGGGACGTCGTGGAGATCTACCCGGCCTACGAGGAGGTCGGCTACCGCGTCGATCTGTTCGGCGACTACGTGGAACGCATCGTCCTGATCGATCCCCTCACGGGGCGAAAGATCGAGGAGGCCGCGAGCATGACCATCTTCCCGGCCCACCATTTCGTCACCCCCTCCGACCGGATGGAGCGCGTGCTGGAGAGCATCGAGACCGAGCTGGAGGAGCGGCTCGTCGAGCTGCGGGGCGAGGGCAAGCTCGTGGAAGCCCAGAGGCTGGAGGCCCGCACCCGCTACGACATGGAGCTTCTGGCAGAGGTGGGGTTCTGTCACGGCATCGAGAACTACTCCCGCCACCTGAGCGGCCGCGCACCCGGCGAGCGGCCCGCGTGCCTGCTGGATTATTTCCCGGACGATTTCCTCTGCATCGTCGACGAAAGCCACCAGACCGTGCCCCAGGTCGAGGCGATGTTCCACGGCGACCGCTCGCGCAAGCAGACGCTGGTGGACTACGGCTTCCGCCTGCCCTCGGCGCTGGACAACAGGCCGCTGAGGTTCAAGGAGTGGGAAGGCATGTTGGCCAGGGCGGTGTTCGTCTCTGCCACGCCGGCCGATTACGAGGTCGAGAAGAGCGAGGGCGTGGTGGTGGAGCAGATCATCCGCCCGACGGGGCTCGTGGACCCGCAGGTCGAGGTGGCGCCGGCCCGCGGCCAGGTCCAGGACGTCATCGGCCGCATTCGGGAGCGTGCGGCGTCGGGCGAGCGCTCGCTGGTGACCACGCTGACCAAGCGGCTGGCCGAGGACCTGTCGGACTACCTTCAGGACGCCGGCATCCCCTGCTGCTACCTGCACAGCGAGGTGCAGACCATCGAGCGCGTGGAGATCCTGAACGACCTCCGCCGCGGGCGCTACGACGTAGTCGTGGGGGTCAACCTGCTCAGGGAGGGGCTGGACCTGCCGGAAGTTTCGCTGGTGGCGATCCTGGACGCGGACCGGGAAGGGTTCCTGCGCTCGGCGACCGCGCTGGTGCAGACGATCGGACGCTGCGCGCGGAACGTGAACGCCCTCGTTGTCCTTTACGGCGACGGGGTGACGGAGTCGATGAAGCGCGCGATCGAAGAAACCGAGCGCCGCCGGCGCATCCAGATCGAGCACAACGAGCGTCACGGCATCGCGCCACGGACCGTTGTCAAGCCGATCGGGCAGGGTCTCGATTACGAGGTCGCCGCCTGGCAGCGGCGGGTGGAGACGCCGTCGGTCGAGGAGGAGGAAGAGGACTACGTCACGGCGAACCGCCTCGATGAGCTGGAGCGGCAGATGAAGGGGGCCGCCGAGCGCCTGGACTTCGAGCGCGCGGCCGAGCTGCGAGACCTGATCCAGGAACTCAAGGTCAAGGCCTGACGGAACCGCGTCCGCCGGGTCTCCGTCATACTCGCGATGATTCCCGCCGGATGCTCATTCACTTGATGAAGCGAATGCAGACCGGGTAGCGGTAGCGCTCGCCTGCATGGGCCCTGGTCGCACCCATGATGCACAGGACGACGTTCGCCAGGTAGAGTAGGGGCAGCAATGCGCATCCAACGACGCCCGCGGGAATCAACACCGCACAGGCGATGGTGGCGATGGCTATGGTGATCTGGAAGTTGAGCGCTTCCTTGCCCTGATCGTCCACGAACGGCGCCTCGTCTTTCTTCACGAGCCAGATTATCAGCGGCCCAACGAAACCCGTAAAGATCGCCAGAAGGTGGCACAGCATGGCCATCGAACGCTCGTTTTCAGGCGCCTGCCCGGTCGCTTCCGCGCCGGGCGGCTGCTCCTGGCCGCCACCTTCCGCGACGGGGGCATCTTCCTGAGGCTTCTCCTGCTCCTCGCTCATACTTCCCATCCCTGGAAAAGAGCAACGCCCACGGTTAACCCGACGGGGGCCCGACATGCCCGATCCGCCCCCCCACCGATGTCCAGGAAGTCTACTCCCCACGCGCCCCGCTCGCAAGCGGATTCCGTTCCATTGCGCCCCGGGGGGATAGAATCCGAGCTATTGGTCTTCCAGCCCCGGAACTGGTACAACCTCCGTCACAAGCGGCCGCCGCTCACACAGCAGAGAGCCGGTGAGCAGGGCGTGAAACTGCCGACGGCCAGCTGTCGTGAAGCAGGGGGCAAATTCACTCAGCAGACCCATCCGGGCCTCCACAACTTCTCGACCATTCACAGGGCGCTCCTCCAAGTAGGTCTAAGGTACCAATCCCCTCAAGCCCTTGCCCGAAAGAGTGCCCTTCCCTTTGCAAGGAATCGCCGCAAGGGCTCACAGCCCAACGACGAACACCCGAACAGAATCCCACTGAAGAACCTGCAAACTACTGTCTAGTGGTCGAGGACGAGCCCCTCAGGGGTAACGCGTAGCCGCGCGATGCGGCTGTCGGCCTTCCCAGGCTCCACGCAGTGCCCCATATAGGTCACCACCACAACGTCCGGCTCGGCCTCTGCCGCTTGCTGATTGGCCCACTGGGCATAGTCCACAATGACCGGTGGATCCCACGTGCGACCGCCGTCTCGGCTGAGGTGCGCGGCGAAGTGCGGGAAGCGCGTCTCGCCACCACGGCCCCGCTCGCCGTTGCCGTCATCGACGGACAATAGCCGGGGAACGGCCCGATCGCCGCAGGCTCCCAGCTTCGGCCGCCATCGTTGCTCTGCAGCTTCCACATGTACGGATCCCGGAACGGGCGGCAGATAGCCATCAGCACGTTCTCGCGAACCTCCGCAAAGCGTGTCTCGCCGCCAGTGCCCGCCAGCGCGTGCCAGAAGTTCCCGGTCGGGATCGGCGCGCCGGGGGGCCTGTTGCTGGAGTCGCACCGCACGGGCGCCGACCACGTGCGCCCGTCGTCTTCGCTTCGGACGGCGAAAGTCGTCGCGATGGTGAGGAACTCGTCCCCTACGCCGGGGGGCCTCTCCCAGAACGCGTCCAGAATCAGCGCAAGGCTCCCGTCGTGCATCCGCACGATCGCCGTTGGCTCCGGCGCACTCCAGCCTTCCGGCAGCTCGGCGCCGATCTTGATCTCGTTGGGACCTTTCCAGGTCCGCCCCTCGTCCCTTGACTCGTAGGTGTAGAAAGCCCATGGCTGCGGGACTCCGTGTGGCGGCTTGTTGCTGTATATGCAGACCCAAGTCCCGTCCTGACGTACGAAGTCGGTGCCCAGACCATGCTGGAGCGTGGCCGGCTCCGGCGCGGCCCAAGTCCTTCCCGCGTCGCTCGAAAGCACATGGACGCTCCGTTTGCACTCCCCCCGGCCGGGGTGGCCCATGGTCAGGAACAGGAGGAGCGTACCCGATTCGCCGTTCAGGAGGCTCGCATAGCTCTGGCATGCATCCGGGTCGGTCACGGGGCAGGGGCTGATCCAGTGCTGAGGCGGCACCACCAGCCCAGGCCAGTCGGCGGCAGGCGTCGCCTCGCCGTCCACCTCGAGGCCGGCGAAGTGGGGCGTATCATGGCCCAGCGAGGTGACCCCGCCCAGGCCCAGTCGCCCGCTGGCGTAGGTGTCGTCCACCACGTCGGCGACGAGTATGTCCTCGATCCAGGCGCGAAGGCGCGGCCCCCTCGCCTCGACCCGCGCCTCGTACCAGCTTTCGTGCTTTGCGCACAGCCCCGGCACAAGGCCGAAGTTCAAATAGCGTTGCAGCGGCGTGCCGTCGGCAATGACCATGCCGGCCCAGAAATGCCGCGCGCGGTTCTGCTGCCCGCACCAGGGGACATCGAGGGCGTAGAAACGCCGGCTGTCCTGCACGCGAAACAGCAGCCGCGCTGCGCCGAATCCCCAGCGGAACTTGAAGCGGAAGCGCGCGGTGAAGTCGCCGTATGCTTCGTCGCTCCTGACCGCCAGGTACTCCACGTCATTGCCGTCCGGCGGCATCAACTCCCCGTCCGGACCATCCGTCCAGTTGCCGTGCATGAACGTCCATCCCTGTCCGTCGCCGATCCTAAGACTTGTCATGATGACTCCGTCTCCCGAGAGGAACTTCGACTTCGCCGCTCAAGCGGTGCCCAGCGGCACCGGGCCGTCGGGCGTTATGCGAATCCGCTGGATCCGCATCAGCGCGGGGCGCACCTCGTCCTGCGCCCGCGGATAGGCCACCAGAATGACATCGGGTTCCGCCTCCATCACGTGTCCGTTGAAGGTGCATGGGAAATCAATCAGCGTGCCCTCGTCCCAGTTTGTGCCTCCGTCGACGCTGACATGAAGGCCGAGTCCCGGGCCGCGCTTGACGAGCGCCAGGTAACCCGAACGCGTCGCCACCATATCCGGCCCGCCGGCGCCGGAGAATGGCGCGTACGCGGCCGCCCGCCAGCTCCGCCCGCCGTCGTCGGACTGAGTCTGCCACATGAAAGGAGAGCGGTAGGGCCGCGAAAGCGCCACGATCCGGCCGCTGGGAAGTTGGGCCATCGTCGTCTCGTCAAACCCGAAACACGGGCCATCGGGCTCGTCGCCGCAGTTCATTGCCGCGTGGTCCATCGGAACGGGCTCCGACCACGAGAGGCCGTGATCCTTCGAAATGGTGCAGTAGGATTGGCCGACCTCCGTCCCCCACGTGCCCTGCCCGTGGTTTGGAACAGAGGCGAAAGTGCCCTTGTGGTAAAGGTCCTTGTAGCCGTGCTGGATCGGCACCAGGAGTGTGCCGTCTGGCAGGCATGCAAAGCCGCCCGGAATGTTCCACGTCCCCTCGGGGAAGATATCCCGCTCCCAGTCGCCCAGGAGCTTGGCGGCACGCCACTCGGACCACGTTACCCCCTTGTCCGTCGAATCACAGTAGGTAAACCGTTTGTTCTCGCCATCGAACTTCACGGTTCTGATGACTCCCTGCCCGAGCGCAAACCACAGCCCCAGGGGCACCGCATCCCACCGCACGGGTTCAGCATACGGGGACCAGCTTCGGCCGCCGTCGAGAGAATGATAGAAGTGGAGCGCGAGCTCCTCCGGCCTGAATCGGTGGGTGCTCATCTCGCCCCGACCGATCGTGACCGGCATGATGATCTCGTCCTCGGTGGGTTTGACCAGAGGCCCGGGGTGCTGGAAGTCGCCCAGGCTAAGGTCGGGCACGGGGTTGATCCACGGCTGGCCGCGGCGGTCCTCTTCCGGCCATTCACCACACCGGTCCAACCGGCACTTGCAGTGCTCCACGGGCCGGCCGTTGATCTTCAGGTTGCGAATGGTGTACTTCGAGAACCCGCCTATGCCGACCCGGCCCGCGCCGTAGGTATCGTCCGTCACGCATGGGCCATTGACGCCCGCCACCCACATCCGGATGCTGTTGCCCCGGCGCTCGACCTTCATGGTGCGCCACACGTCACTGTGGGCCGGCACGTTGGGCATAAGCTGCATCTTCAGGTTGCGAGCGTAGCCGCTACCGTCGGCGATCGAGATGGCCGCGTAAACCGCGCGCGCGCTCCACAACTGGCCCCACTTCGGAATCTGTGCCCAGTAATAATGTCCGCTGTCCTGAGCGCCGAAGATCAACCCGGCGTTTCCGCGGCCCAGGGGCTGCTTGAACTCGCATTCCAGGGTCACGTCGCCAAAGCACAGGTCGGGGCGGATCGCCATCGTGTGCGTCCAGTAGTCCTGTACAGGCGGGCGAATCTCGCCCAGGTCCGGCACAACCTCCCACCGGTTCGAGCGCGCCAGTGCATACAGCGTCTCGTCCCGAGGGGTCGCTACGCCGGCGCGCAGCGTCCAGGCCGTCAGCCCGCTGATCGCCCGGACGACAATGAGATGCCTGCCGGCCTCGAGCCGCCGGCTGAAGCAGTGGTCCGTGGCGCCGATGCGGCTGTTGTGGAACTTCGTGGACCATGGGAATCCCAAGCTGTTGCCCGTCTCCAGCGTGTCGAAGACCGGCTCTCCGTCGATCCACCACTGCATCCACCAGTCGCAGCCAGCGCCGAAGACGACCTCGGTCTCGCTCTCTACCTCCATCTCGGCCATGACGTAGGCCTGCTGCCCCGCCTCGTGGCCGCCGAAAAGCGCGCTGAAGTCGAGCGTGTCCCCCTCAATGGAGACGTCCTGGCCTTTGAGCGTCTGGTCGCCCACGGTCAGGGTCTCAGGAACCGCTGAGAGCCCGTCCACCGCCGCATCAACCTGCGGAATCGCCTCCTTGTACCACTCGTAGTTCAGCTTGCGCGCCCAGTCGACCGTTGTCATCTCCGCGCCGACGGGGCCAAAGACGCGCCAGCGTGTGGGGAATTCGACGGCTGCCTTTGCCTCCGACGGCAGGCGCGTCTCGCCGCCTTCCCGGTCCACAAAATCCCATTCCTCTTCGCCAATCCGCGTCAGACCCATTTGTCTTCCTTCCGTTGCGAGAAGCGCCTGCGCATTGCAGCAATTGCTGGCGGACGCGCCGCCACACGTGGGCCAAATCCTCGTTGACCCGGGGCTCTGCGATGCCGCTCCTGGGCGGGACATCCTGTTGACCCCGACTCGCGGAGAGGCTACATTCTGCAGCATTGCTCGGCATTTGGCAAGCCGAGAGCCAGGGAGCTGTGAAAGGAGCAAGGCGCATGTTATCGACGCAGGACATGGGCGCCGTAGAGGTGACGGAAGACCAGCTCAGGGAGATGCAGGTCGGGGATTACATACTGCACGCCCGCGGAGGCAAGCTCGCGAAGGTCGCGGTGGAGAAGATCTGGCTGCCGGTCGACCCAGAAGGACACGTCCAGTGCCAGAGCCTGGCGCAGGGACCGAACGGCACGATCTACGCCGCGCAGCGCACGATAGTCTCCAGGTCCACCGACGGCGGCGAGACATGGGAGCACTTCCACCACAGGGAAGCGGATCGCTACGAGGGGTGGTGCATTCGGTTCGACGGCGAGGGCACGTTGCTGCATCTGGGCCAACCCGAAGGAGAGGCGCTGCCGATTGTTTGGGCGTCCGGGAACGGGGGCGAGACGTGGAAGCGCATCGGTCAGATCGACATGCCGGCGACGGGGAGACTCAGACTCGGCTTCGGCGTCATCTGTCTCCGGGATGGGACGCTTGTGGCCCCGGTGAAGGACATGGCGGCCGAAATCTCCAACGGCTATGAGAGGCTCATCTCCGGAACTGAGACTCTGTATGCCTGCCGTTCCATGGACGGCGGTCGCACCTGGCCCGAGCATCACTACATGTGCGAATGGAGCGCCGAGACCGGGATCGCGGAACTGTCAAGCGGTCGCCTCGTGGCGGTGCTGCGCTACCAGCGCCCGGGCCTGCCGGAGGACACGCCGGAACTCCTCGAGCGCACAGGCGCGGCCGCGAGGGACAGCAAGTACCCCTACAAGCACGTGTTCCTCACCGACTCCGAAGACGGGGGCAGGACCTGGACGGAGCCGCGCCAGTTGACCACGGTCTACGGGCAGTGTCGCGGCACCGGTGTGGGCCTGTCCGGCGACCGCTGCGTGGTCGCGCATGATCACCGCTATCCCCGTGGCGTGAGCGGCACGCGGGCCATGGTCAGCCTCGATGGCGCCCGGACGTGGGAAGACGAGGTCTACTACCTGAACCACGGCATGGCGGCGGGCTACAACGAGACCATCTGCCTGGACGGCGAGGAGATGCTCACGCTGACCGGGTCCTGCTACGGGAACGTCGAGCAATCGCAGGTTGTCATGGGCAGGTCGGCGTTCGCCCTCATCCGGTGGAAGCTGGTGCAATGAAACGCCCGGGATTTCACCCTTCCAATCACAGAGGGACCACATCCCGCTGTCGGCCCGCTGCATGGGGCTTTCGCGGCGCCCTACGGCGCCCCCTGGTGCGTCAGGCCGCGGGTCCGGCCGATCCCCACTCCCTGTCCTCGGGCAGAGGCGTGTCGGCTATCTTCACGAGCCTCCAGTGGCCTTCGCAAGCCAGTCCGATCATGAACTGCCGCGTGTTCCCCAGCGGGTCTTCGCTGCGAAAGTGCTTGTGCGCCACGAACACGCCGAGGAGGTTCGGACAGTTCTCGATGGCGGCGCGCACGCGGAGGGTTTCCTCGTCGTTGGCAACGCATCCATAGACAAACTGGGGCCAGGGCTCAGGCCGGTAGTCGGCCGTCATAGGGTTGAACGGGACGTGCTGGAAGACGACGATCGGTCCGTCATAGGCCAGTTGCTCGATCAGCCAGTTCGCCTGGGCCTCGCCGTAGAAACTGCTGATTTTGCCTTCCATGGTCGGCGTGAGCGACCTGTGAATGGTGTCGAGGCATACAAACCGCACGCCCTTGCACTCGAACGAGTAATACAGTCCCGGCATGCCCCAGTCCTCGCACATCACCTTCTCGGCCCTTCCGTTCCGCATCCCCAGATCATACTGCTGGCTGGGGAGTCTGCCCAGGCCGTGGGGACGGTCATCGACAGGCCACTCGGTGTCCCAGTCATGGTTGCCCATCTGGAAGTAGGCGGTCAACCCGCGTTCGGCGCACAGATCCACCAGCAGCCGGGCCGACTCCGGGTGGTAGCATTCCAGGATATCCCCGCCGAAGGAAACGAAGTCGACTTCGCACGCCGCAATATCGTCCATCATCCGGGTGATGAGCTGCTCCAGACGAGCGTACGGCGTGACGATTGACTTCAAGTCCCTGTTGCAGCTCGTTGCACGGTAGGCGTGGTTTATGTCGTCCCGGTTGGCGGGGGGAGGATACAGGTGCGTGTCCGCCACGTGGGCAAAGGTAATCGGCCTTGAGACGCGGCGGTCCATGAACTGCACGGAGCCGTCAGGGTGGAGACACATTTCGGAGACGTTTGCTTTTCCTGTACCAGCAAGCATGGGATTCACCCGCGTCTGAATCGCTTCCGTCCGTCTGCAAACACACCTTTCCCCGGGGAGTGTACCTCCAACGCACGGGCACGTCAATCCGTTCTTTCGGCGCCTGCCGGTGTGAAGCCGGCTACGTCCCTGGCGTTGACGACTCTCCGCTGCGCCATCGCAATGGCCTCTCAGTCTCGACGCCCAGTTTCCGCGGCCGCGTCTCAGCGCCAGTGCAGGTGCTCTGAGGAGACGAAGCGTTCCCTCTTGACCCGGCGTGCCTTGCCTTCCCGATAGCGGCCCTTATCCCGGTAGAACGGATAGCGCTCCCCCGGAGGGTCGATGGCAACCACATCGTTGCCCCTGATGACCATCGTGAAGTCGACGCCCTGGATGGTCTCGTGGACGGTGCGTTCGGCGATGGGAAGGCTCAGCGTAACGACGTCCTTCGGCTTGACCGAGCCGACGCCGGCATACCGGCCTTCCCAGCCCAGCCCGCGGCCCTCACCGTTGACCGTGCATGCGGTTTCCTCCGGCCTCACCCACTCTGGGATGCGCACGAGCAGGTCGCAGGGCTGCTTGATTGTCAGGTCCACGCGGCCTTCGTACGGGATGTAGCTGTCCAGGTCGGCCCAGGGCGAGGCGCGATTGAGCAGCAGGTTGGCCCTCAGCGTTCCCCCGTCGAAGGTCAGTATGTGGTCCCAGAGGTAATAGATGCTGCGCATCGCGTTGCCCGAGCAGCAGTGGTAAAGGCGCAGGCCCCTGTCGTTCGGTGACGGCGTGGTGTCGAAGGCGCCGACGTTCCGTTCCGCGACGCGCTCGTCCGTCTCGAAGCACACATCGTCCACCGGCGTGGGAGGGAGCGTCTTGACCAGTTGGTCGATCCAGTCCCTGCGGAGCATCTGGCCCTCGAAGAAATGGTTCCGGACGCAGCGGTCCACATCGTCCCAGTAGTCGCCCACGCCCGCCTGGCTCAACTTGATACCGAGCGCGATGAAGTCCGCCCCCGTGCAGCCTTCCGCCGCCACCTTGAAGTAGCGCTGAAGGGCCGCATAGTTGTAGGTGAAATCGGGGCCGGGAATGCTCGCATAGTAGCCGATGGTCGTGCTCCCGCACGTCTTCGTGTACTCGTATCCCTTCCGGGCGAACTCGACCATCTCCTCGTTGCCGGCGATCAGCCCGTATTCCAGCAGCCCGATCAGGGGCTTGAGGTGGTGATGGGTGTGGGCCATGCCGGTGAAGCGGGCCTCCTCGTCGTAGCAGCCCGAGTGTCGCATCAGATACACCCCGAGCTTCCCGGCCAGCGGCAGCGCCGGTTCGTATCCGGTCGCCAGGTATGCCTGCGACAGGCCGTGTATGAGCCACCCCGCCACGCTCCCTCCCGCCTCGTAGCGGCAGCCGCGATCCATCATCGGCTGATGGCTTCTGACCTTCGCGCCAGGGTTCACCGCCAGCATCGGGAAGTAGCAGTAGTCGTCCCGGTAGACCATCAGCTCCGCCATCCGGTCGACGAGCCGCTCGAGGGCGTCCTTCCACATCTCGTCGCCGGTCTGCCTGTGGCACAGGGCCATGACGCCCGCGTACATGCCGTTGGCGATGATGCTGGCGAACTGGCCGCGCCCGTCGTCGCCGAGGGTCCATCCCAGCCCGACATAGCCGCTGCGTGCCCAGGGGCGCCCCACCACCGGCGTGTAGATGAACCCGTCCTCGCCCTGCATGTGCAGGAGCGCTTCCGCCCAGCCCCTGTCCACATCGCTGCTCAGGTCGCTGCCTGTCATGGTGCGCAGGAGCGGAAGCGCCTCCAGGAATTTCGGCTGAACGTTGGCGCCATGCCAATCGTGGCGCATAACCGGAGGATTGCGGTCGAGCGTGATCTGGAAGTAGATCTCGTAATCCGCCTCCGGGTCGGCCATGTTCGTCAGGAATCGCACGCCGTAGCCCGCCCGCTCGGCCACGTCCAGCGTGTCCGGCACCAGTCTCTCATACCGTTCCCCCTCGTAGGCGGGCATCTCAAAGCCGGGGATCTCGGGCCGGATGTAACCGATCGGGCCGTAGCGCTTCCCTTTGGATGTGTCCTTGCTGCTCATAATGATCCCCTTGCTCCAGGTCTG
>CAZXDF010000120.1:0-3554 GCA_964639345.1 uncultured candidatus Brocadiaceae bacterium
ATCGAACGCATGCACAGGAAGGTGCCGCCAACCCCCGTCGATGAAAGCAAGTTCGAGACCGCCGACCGCCTCGCCGAACGCCACATCGGCGCCTTCGCCAGCTACCCGATGCCCAACGACCTGATCTCCGTCGTGCCATTCGGCCAGTGCCGCGGTTTCATGCACTGCTGCTCGGGCAACATGACGAGGACCATTTACTATCTGTGGGAGAACATCCTGAGCTTTGAGAGCGGGACGCTGAGAGTCAACCTGCTCCTCAATCGGGCCTCCCCGTGGGCCGACCTGGACAGCTACGTCCCCTACGAAGGTCGCGCGGACCTGCACATCAGAGTGCCCTGCAGTCTCGAGGTCCGAATCCCCGAGTGGGTCAAACCCGAGGAGACAGGATGCACGGTGAACGGTGAGGCCCGGAGCCTGGGCTGGCAGGGCCGCTACGCGCGGGTCGGCCCGGTCAAGCCGAAGGATGCCGTCACGCTGACATTCCCGATAGCCGAGCGCATGGTCAAGGAGACCATCGGCGGCGTGGACTACACGCTGGCCGTCAAGGGCAACGACGTGGTGCTCATCGACCCGCCCGGCAGGCACTATCCCTTCTACCGGGACAAGGGCCGATATCGCGAGAACAAGGCGCAGTGGGTCAAGCGGCGGCGCTTGGTCTCACCCGAGCCGATATGCTGGCGTTAGGAACCGGGCCATCGCGCCAGGGAGAGTGTGGCGCCGCGGGCACATCCCCCTATTCCCAGTAGCGTGCGTCAAGGAACGTGAAGATCTCGCACCCCGGCGGCGCCTCGACCTCCATTGTGGACTTTCCAGCCCGACGCGGGCGCTCGTGGCCCGGCAGCAGGGGCAGCACGGCGATGGCGATCGACTTGGCCGGGACGTCCACTATCCCCTTGGCCCAAACCTCTCCGTCATCGCCCCGGTGGCGCAGGCGGACTATGACGTCCTTAGCGTCCTGCTCGCCGAGGTTCAGTATCGGAGCCCGAAGAATCACCGGTTCGAGCGCCGTGAGCCCGCGCCAGTCAGTGCCGGGGTCGCCGGGATAGTATTCGGGGCTGGCGAAGGCGGAGGAGCAGAAGATTGCCGGCTTCTCATAGCGCTTCCTGAAGGTCTTGCCCAGCTCGAGCAACTCCGGCTTGAGGCCGCTGCCGTCGGTGGGAATCTCGAGGAACCCGCTGCAAAGCTCATCGATGTCTTCCGCCGTGATGGGGAACTTGTCGACGCTCCACTGGCCGAAGAACACCACGCCCGGCGACTCGGGCGCGACGAACCGGATGAGGCGGAACTGCTGCTCCATCTCCTCCCTCGTCTGCGTCCACGCCCAGCCGCCCATACTCTCAGCCTGCTCCCCTATGCCGAGGCCGATTACGCTCTTCTCGACCAAGCCGTTCAGCCGCGCGGCCTGGAGCTTGAAGGCGATCATCCAGGAGTTGTCCAGGTCAACGTAGGTCTCCATCATGACGAGTTCGACCAGCTCCCGATACGTCGCCGCGAGTTTCGGCGCGACCGGCCCCCCCATCTGCCAGGCCGCGAACTGGAGGTCTGGCTTCTTCTCCTTCGCCGCCTTCAGCACCTTGATCGTTTTCAGATCGGTCGGCCCGTCGTAGTCGAAACCGAGCTCGTCTATGGAAAAACCCTCACCGGGATGGTTGACGAGCACGTCCGAGCCCTCGTCCACGGTGCTCTGCAGCAGCTTGAACCACGTCAGGCCCGCGGCGACGTAGTTCTGGGACGGGACCCGGCCGCTGAAGTCGCCGTAGAAACCGATGACCTTCTCCAGGCCGAAAGGCTTCTTGCTCTTGCCCGCCACAGGTTCCTGCGCCCTTGCCGGCTGCAGGGCGAGAACGGCGATCACCACAGACAGCCCCACCAGCTTGAGAGACCCTTTCATGTCCTACGCTCCTTTCAGCCGAGATTGCCCCGGACGACTACTTTGTCACGCGTGCGCGAGACGATGCAGGATACCCCGTCGCCGAGGGGGTGTCAATTGTCCCGCGTGATTGCCTCGATAAGGGCGACGAGACGCCGACGAACGGCATTGAGGCGCTGCGATCGGAGGGTTGACCGGGTCCGTGCGCAGTGCTACACTGCCGGTGGCCGGCCAAGTGCTGGAGAGAACCTCGTAGACGGGAAGGTATGGACTGAATCCAGCCGGCATGAAACGGAAAGACGCAGGTAGGATGCGCCCGGACGGCATCCGGATGTCCATGAAGGCAAGACCCTGGGGAAGGAGAAGTGCGCATGTTGTCGACACAGGCATTGGGCGGCGTAGAGGTGACGCAGGAGCAGCTAAGTGAGATGCAGGCGGGGGATTACGTGCTGCACGCCCGGGGCGGCGAGCTTCGGAAGGTCGCGGTGGAGAAGACCCGGCTTCCGGTCGACCCCCAGTCACACGCCCACTGCATGTGCCTGGCGCAGGCGCCGAACGGGACGATCTACGCCGCACAGCGCACGATCCTGTCCAAGTCCACCGACGGCGGCAGGACTTGGGAGCACTTCCATAACAGGGATCCGAAAAAGTCCGTCTTCTGGTTTGACGCCGAGGGCAGGATGCAGAGTTACGGATGGCCCGAAGGCGAAAAGTTCCCGGCGATATGGACTTCCGAGGACGAGGGCGAGACGTGGGAGCGCATCGGCCAGCTCGACATGCCGACAAAGGGAGAGTTCGGGCTCACCGGCAATATCATCCCTCTCCGAGACGGGACGCTCGTGGCCCCCGTCGTGGACCGCACGGTGGAGGCCTCCAAGGACTGGGGGACGCTCATCTCCGGAACCATCGCCGCTTACGCCTACCGCTCCGCCGATGGCGGGCGCACGTGGCCCGAGCACTGCTTCATGTGCGAATGGGCCGTCGAGACGTGCCTCACGGAGCTGCCGAGTGGGCGCCTCGTGGCCGTGATGCGCTACCAGCGCCCGCCCCTGCCCGAGGACCCGCCGGACCTCTTAGAGCGCACCGGGGCGACCGAGATCGGGGTCAAGTGCCCCTACAAGCACGTCTTCGTCGCCGACTCCGAAGACGGCGGCCGGACCTGGACGAAGCCCCGCCAGTTGACCACGCTCTTCGGGCAGTGCCGCGGTTCCGGCGTGGGGCTGTCGGGCGACCGCTTCGTGGTCGTGCACGACCACCGCTACCCCAGGAGCTTGGGCAGCGGGCGGGCCATGGTCAGCCTCGACGGCAGCCGGACGTGGGAGGATGAGGTTTACTACCTGGGCCACGGCATGACGGCCGGCTATGCCGAGAGCATCTGCCTGGACGGCGAGGAGATGCTTACGCTCACCGGCTCGTGCTACGGGGACGTCGACCATTTCGTGCACAGCCTTGGCCGCTCGGAGTTCGTCCTGATCCGGTGGAAGCTGGAGCCGTGAAATGACCGGCATCTCGCCCGGCCAGCCAGGGAATGGCCACATCCTGCCGTTGACCCCTTCCCCGAGAATTGATCCAGGAGTTGTGAGAGGATCCATACGGCAATAGTCCGGAAAGGATTCTCAGATGAAGAAACGGCATAGTGCAGAGCAGGTAGTGGTGAAGCTGCGTCAGGCTGACGTAGCGCTGG
>CAZXDF010000121.1:0-4756 GCA_964639345.1 uncultured candidatus Brocadiaceae bacterium
CGGCACCGGTGCTGTGCGACGCCAACAATATGAGCCCGGGCGAACCGCTGACGCCGGGCACCTGGGGACAGGAGATGGCGAGCCAGTATTATGAGTTGGGCCTCGTGGAGGTCACTGACAACGTGCTCCTGGGTCTCGGCCGCCCACTACGCGATCCGTACATGTGGCAAATCCAGAGCAACGACGGCGGGCGCACCTGGGAGCCGGCCGCGATCGGCCCCTTCTCCGGCTACTGCATCTCTCTCACGCGCACGACCAGCGGGGCGCTGCTGGCGACGACCCGCTTCCCCCACTTCGCCGCGCACCTGAGCCGCGACGGCGGTGGCACCTGGGACCCGCCGGTCATTGTCGACTATGCCCCTTGGGCGAGTCAGCGGGTGGTAGAGGTCGAGCCGGACGTGGTGATGGTGAGCTACATGGGGCACTGCATGGACCCGGGACTGGCTGACGCCCGAGTCGTTCGGCTGCGCATCACCAGTGAAGGCCTTTGCCTTGACCATTAGGCGAGCCCGGCCGACAAGGCAAGATGCGATGACCTCAGAGGAAAGAGTGACAGCCGCCCTCAGGAGCGGCGATGTCGATCACACCCCCTGCTCGCAGTTCTTCTGGAGGTGGGGGCCGACGCCGGGCGCGCGGTTCCAGTGGAAGGACGACGAAGAAAGGCTGAACTTCGTCGTGGGAGAACTGGGGCTTGACGAAGTGCTCCATGTCCCGCTTTTCGGCACGAATTGGGAGCCGCCGAGGCGCTCGTGGGTGGAGCGCGCCCCCGGAGGACGATGGCCCCTTCTGCACAGCGAGGTCGACACCCCGAGGGGGCCGCTGCACGCGTCGATCAGGAAGACCGAAGACTACGAATCCGACGAAGTCCCCTTCTTCTCCGACTGGACGGTGTCGCGACTCGTCAAGCCATGGATCGAGAACATGGAGGATGTCGAGAAGTTCGCCTGCATCTTCCAACCTCCCCTCGACGAACTCGCTTCCGCGCAGAAGGCCGAACTGGAGGCCCAGCAGAAGCTGGCCGGAAAGTGGCACTTGGCGCTCGTGGCTGTCGGGAACTGCACCCTCAACATGATGCAGTACCTCATGGGCCTGGAACAGGCGCTGCTGATGTCAATGGATCACCCGGAGGTGATAGATGCCATCAACGACGTCCTGTTATCAGCCTGGCGCAAGAAGCTGGAGATGTATCTTTCGTGGGGCGTGAGAATCGTCATCAGAAGCGCCTGGGGCGCCACGACCGAGTTCTGGACCCCGGAGCAGATCAACAGGTGGGTTATGCCGCAGATACGAGAGGATGCGGCCATGGTGCACGGGGTCGGAGGCGTCATGGGCCTTCGGTCCTGGACCGGCCTGCGGACCATGCTGGACATCCTCGATCGCATGGAGCTGGATTTCGTCAATGGCCCCGACCCCGTGCTCGACAGGGTCGATCCGGGCGCGCTCAGGGCCGCCCTCCCCGGCAAGTGCATCTGGGGCGGCGTCAGTGCCCAGATGCATATTGGAGAGGGAACTCCCGAAACCGTGCGCCGGAAGGTCCGGGATGCCTTCGAGGCCTTCGGCAACAGGGGTTTCATCCTTGCGGCGGTGCCCTTCATCCGGGCGCACAGACCCTGGGAAAACGTGATGGCGATGATCGATGAATGGAAGCGCCTGAGACATGCATAGCAGGGCCGCGCGAGCATTGGACGAATCTGCGACGGGCAGCGCCTCCCTGGTTCGCCCTACCGCCCAGGGCCGCGGCATGCCTGCCATGTGCGGATGAGAGCGTCGACATTCTCCCAGGTTTTCGGGGAGGTATCGACCACGTTGTCCACCGGCGAGAGGATGAATCCCCCGCCCGGCGCGGTCAGCTCGATGGCCTCTTTCGCCGCCGCCGCGACCTGCGCCGCGGTGCCCATCTCGACGGTGACGAAGCCGTTCATCCCGCCCCATAGGCAGAACCTCCCGGCCGTGCGCCGGTTCATCTCCCCCAGCTCGGTGTCACCTCCCTGAACCGGGTCGATGCCCATGAGCACGTCGATGCCGGCCTCGGCCATGTCGTCCAGCAGCGACATCGACCCGGCCGTCTGGATATAGCCGAACTTCACGCCCGCATCGTGCGCAAGTTTCACGTCTTCCTTGAGAGTGGGGAGCATGAAGCGCCTGAACAGGGCCGGCGACCACAGCGCGGTGCCCTCATACCAGGCCCGCTTGAAGAAGAGGTCGATGCCCACATCCAGCAGTATCTCCATCCGTTTGCGCAGCCACGCGGCGACAAGCGCCAGCAGTTCCTCCAGGAACTCGGGCGCATCGATGCCCATGAGCACCATCTCCTGGAACCCGCAGAGCCAGCCGAGCATGTCCAACCCCGCGCAGCCCCAGTCGTGCCAGTGCAGGTGGTTGTAGCCGCCCTCCAGGAAGACGTCCAGTTCGGCGGCGGCTTTCCCCAGCACGCGCGCTTCCTCCCGGACCTGCGCGATGTCTTCCGCCGTCGGCTCGGCGAGCAGGTAGCTCAGGGCCTCGAGGCTGGCCTCCGGGTCGATCAGGAACTTCTCCGCGCGGCTGGACAGGAAGTCGTCCATGAAAGGCACATCGTCGCCGTGCGGCCACTCGGGGTCCTTCCTCACCACGCTGTGCAGGGTGCCGGCCGGCGTGATGTATTCCTTGTGCAGCCGGGGGCATCCGTCCTCGCCCGGCGGCTCCTTCCATTGCCGGGTCTCAACGTCCGGGTGGTGGCGAACCGGCATTTCCGTCAACTGCATCCGCGCGTCGAGTCCCATCTCCAACTGGCGCCTGACGTACTCCACCCGGTCGGGGTATCGCTTGTGCATGGCGTCGAAGACCATGAAGCAACATGGCATGTAATCGGTCTCCCGGCACTCCAGCGTCGCCAACATGCGCGAACGAGAGGTCATGGCCGTTCCCATCGGGTCTTTCTCCTTTTCATCGCAGCAAAGTGATGTCGCGGATATCGTACGACTCCGGATCGCCCGGGTCAAGGGTTCGCCCGCCGAAAGCGCATCAGCACACCAGCCTGTGGACGGTGGCGCTTGAGGCTGCGGTGCACAGTTGCGCGCCAAACGGGATCCCGTTGGCCTCGTAGAAGTCCCTCTTGAGCCCGGCGAAAAGCGCGACCACTTGATCCGGCGCGACGAGGGCGAGGACGTGTCCTCCGAAGCCGGCCCCGGTCAGACATGCGCCATACACGCCCTCGACTTCCTTGCATATATCAACAATGCGGTCGGTCTGCCAGCAACTGTTCGGATACCCGCCGGGCTGATGGGGCAGGAGCTTGTACTCTCCACGAGATACGTTCGCCCCGGCGACCAGCTCGTCCATGTACCCATCTGGGGCCTCGTTGTCATGCGGGCGCGCCTTTCCGTCGGCGGACCATTCGACCACCCGGTCGCCGTCGTGAGAGGCATACATGAGGCGCCCGAACTCCTTCAGGTCCCCCGCGCCCAGGAGCGCGGGGGCCATCCGGCTCCTTGAGAACTCGGCCACACCGAAAAGGCATATCTTGCGGACGGCGTATCCGGCCTGAGGCTCTTCGTGGGTGGCGATGATCTGCTCGAACCACTTCTCCTCGCCGGCACAGACCTTTCGTAACTCCGGTCGAGTGATTCGCTCAGGAAGCGCACGAACCGCCTCCAGGACCTGCTTCTCCGTCAGCCCCAGTTCCGGGCCGATGAGATCCGCAATCATCGACACCTTTTCCAGCCCCTCCCCCTGCCTGTTCAGGAGCTTGACGCCGAACTGGTAGGCCGCCGCATGTTCGTTGTAGTCATTCTTCGCCCGGCCCACGGCCTTCTTGGCCGGCAGCCCGGAGTACATGACGACCAGCACGCAGCTCTTCGGGAAGTCCAACAACTCGTACTCAACGTGCGGCCTGGTTCTGTTGTGCAGGACCTTTCCCAACGGCGTCAGCATGATCACCGCCTGGTCTCCCGCCCCACCGCGCGTGCCGGTGAAATGCTCCCCGCGGCCGGACTCGAGTGCGACCTCCTCGCGAGACATCTCGATGTCGTTGGCGATGGCGACGGCCAATGTGGCGAGACACGACAACGAGGATGAAGAGCTGAGGCCCGCCGCGCGGACGACGTTGCCCAGGATCATGGCGTCGAACCCGCAGAGCTGCCTGTCAGGGCACATGTTCTGCTGCCGGAGAACGGGGCCCTGAGCGTAGTTGATCCAATCTCCGGGGATGAGTTGAGAATAGACATGGTGCAGATAGTCATACCACTCCTTGCCGCGCCACTCAGGGGGCAGCCAGTCGGCAATTGAGAACGACCGATCCGGGAAGAGGCTCGACCGCACGTCGGCCATCGCAACGGTATCGTCCCGGCGAAACCTCGCCACCGCAAGGAGCTCCATCGGCAAGCAAGTGCCGTTGGAGCGCCCGCCCTGGAAGTCCGAATGTCGACCGAGGAGATTTGCCCGCGCAGGGGCCCGGAGCATGAAAAGCTCTCCATGGTCGCCAAACTTCTCTTGGAACGCCTTCACGACCGTCTTCCACGCGCCGGCCCGCTCGACCAGAAGCGGCTCCAGCTTCCCGTAGAGCGCGGAAAGCTCTTCCAGCCATGCGCCGGACGGCTCGTCGGCAAGGACGTCGGCAAGTCTTGCCTGCTCAATCTGCATCGGCCCCTGCTCCGGTTTGGCTCAGCAGCCCAAGAGAAGCCTCGAGGATTCTCCGTCCGGCATGTTTGTCGAGGCGACTCGTATAAACCGTTCGGTGCGTCTCATATCCCCCTCGGGTGAATGCCTCCTCTGACGGCAC
>CAZXDF010000122.1:0-4130 GCA_964639345.1 uncultured candidatus Brocadiaceae bacterium
GGAACACGCCTCATACCACTGATAGTCGAAGACCATGCCGAACTCCATGTCCGGCAGCGCCTCCTTCGTGGTGGCTATGAGATCGAGTAGTTGCGAATCTGTTACGCCTGCCATTCCTCAGTCCTCCAAGCGCCACAGCACTAGAGGTCCACCCCGATTTCGGCAGCCCGCTCCTGGTACGTCTTGGCTGCGTTGGCTGCGGTTTTCTTCGGGGATGTCCGCCTACGCCTACGTCCAGTGCGGCCCATGACGCCGCGCTTCTTCTTCTTGGCGTTTGCGGCCATGTCCTTCTGTGTCTGCTGGCGCTGCTGGTCAATGGTCAATACGGCTACGGCTTTCTTGAACGCCTGCTGACGAGAGAGCTTCTGACCCTGGGAGGCGTAACCGTCCTGCATGGCGATGATGTCGAACTTCAAGCTATCCCTGGCCCTTGCTTCAGGAGAGCCTTCCATGAGGCTTTCCGTGGGACCGGCGCCGAACACGGCCTGCTGGTGCGCTGGAAGCTGCGAGAGCATACTGTTCAACTCGGCGTTGAACTTCTCCCGCTCGGACACGGCAAGAAGGGTCAAGATCTCCTTCATGTCGCCCCGTAGCTTCCCGAGTTCACCTTCGACGGTCTTGAACGCTCCGTGCGTGTCCTCGTCAAAGATGTCCTCCGCGAGACCAAGCGAGAAAGGCTCCTCGTCCGTAGACGCGGGTTGCCTCTCCTTTTGCTCGGCCTGTGGCGCAGGCGTCTGTCCGGCAGCTTGAGCTGCATCCCCGTCTTGCGATAGGTTCGCCCGCCCTTGTTCCAAAAGCTGCCTGTCAGTATCTACCGCCCGCCGTTCCAACAGCGTGACGGCGCCCTCGGCACCTTCACCAAGGGACTCGAACTCCTGCGCGGTCATGCCGACTGCTTTGGCGCGATCGAGCAGGTTTCCTTCCTCAGTAGGGTCGAAGGCGCCTTCCTCCGGCTCCTCCTCCGGCTTGGCAGCATCCTCAACCTGGGTGTGGACATCCTGGGGAGGCGCTACTTCGTTGGGGTCATCCCCAAACTGCTCCTCCAGGCCAAGGTTCTGCCGCTGCTGGCCCTCTACGCTGTCCCCCGCGATCTGGACGCCATCGGTTAGGATGTCGCCGTCCGGGTTCAGCACTTCCGGCATGACTACAGAATCCTCGTCCACTGACTGCCCTGTCTGCATAGGCGTATCCGGCGCCTGCTTTGCCATCACCCTCTCCTTGTGTTACCAGACGTTGATTACCAGACCAGCGTAGTTGGAACCCCCGGTCTGGTTCTTGCCGTGAATCGCCAACTTGATCGGCACTCCCTCAATCATCAGCGGGGCCAGCCCCGCCTTGACGTGGATGTGGTCCGTAGCCCCGGCGTCAAGGCTTACCATCGCGTCATTCGTCTCGCAGGCAAGCGAGATGTTCCGATACTCGACGTTCCCGGCTGGCGCGGCGATCACTTCCGCGTAGGTGTCCGCACCTACCGCGTCGATTCCGTTCGTGGGCATTTGCAAGCTCATGCCGTGACCCTCTCCTTTTTCTGCTTATGGAACTTCCCGTCCTTCCAGACTTCCAGGCCGCGCCCGTGCCAGAAGGACTGTTGCTTGTCGTTCTCGTCGTGCTGGCTGCGCCCGCCGGTGTTCCCGTCCAGGTCGACCATGCCGATGTCCTGGAGGCACTTTTTCTTATGGGAGAGGCTGTTGAACACCATGGCACCGTCCGGGGTGTATTCGTGCTCAGGGAACGCCCTGCACATCTCAGGGATCTGGGCGGGGTGGATCCCGGCGCCTTCCGAGATCTGCGGATAGCGCCCCCGCCCGCCCTCGCCCATCTTCCCGCTGAACCCCTCTGCGCTCATGTCCCTATCCGCTATGCGGCCCTGGTCGGACTCGATCGTGTCTGGGTGCGGTTCGGTGGCATGGAAGAACCTCTCCACGATCTCGTCCGTCTCTCTCACCCTGTAGCAGTAGATAGGCATGTCACATCCCGATCTCTTTCATCTTGCTCTCAGCAGCCCTGGCCGCATTCTTTTTGCTCTTGGTCTTGATATGGCCCGGATACCGCTTTCCTTTCAGGTAGCAGACGTGGCGATACTGGTTCGCCTTCAACCCGTCCTCCGTGCCGCTTTCGGTGCGGATCCGCCCGCCTGCCTTCCGGCAGTCCTCAAAGGGCTTAGGCACCTCCCTGCCCTCCTGTCGCCATGAGCAGGCGCATCATGTCCTGATCCTTGCCCTGCGGAGTAGCCCCGGACACATTCCGGCGGATTTCCGTGCGCGTAGTGTTGGGAGCCATCGTCCGTTCATGTCCACCCCCGCCCGTGGGAGCGCCTTGTGGCTGCGGAGGGCCAATACGGGTAAACAGCTCCCTGAGATCCTCGAGCTGCGCATTCTTGGTGAGGAACGCGATCAACGCCCCGAAGTCGAAGTCCCATCCCTGCTGAATCGCAAGGGGCAAGAGCGGCATCACGCGGTCCAGAACCGCCATACCCTTCTCAAGCCTCTGCGGGGGCGTTTCGCGCTGCATGGAGTAAGGCTGGATGTCTATGTGGAGATCCAGGAAATCCCCTTCAAGGTCGCTTGGGGAGAACATGATGGGGAGCTGAATGTCGGTGTTCTGGAACTGATACGTGAGCTGCCGGAGGGCGCTCTCGTCGTAGACGCGATACCACGCGATCTTGCGCAGCACTTCGCTTTGGTGCTTATACATCCGGTCCCGCATGTCATTGATCCGGGCGCCTGCGTTCCCTGCCAGCAGCTCCTCCTGGCCGAGCGTCTGCGCCTGCGGCGCCAGCCCGCCGAGCACGTCCATGTTGCCTGCCACGTAGCTGAACTTCTCCAGGAGCCACATCGTATACGCCTGAGACGTGGGAGATACCCCTCCCGATTCCACGCCCTTGATGCCCTGAGCGTGTTTGACCTTTCTCCAATCCCCGTCGTCGGCTTCCTGCATACGTTCGGCGTCCTGGGCGGAGGCGGGTTCATAGCCCACGACGTTCTTCTGCCGCTCTGCCTGACGGCCCTGCTTCCGCATGAGCTTGTTGGCAAGGTCGTGTATGTCTCTCCAGACCGCGGCAGGGGCAAGGGGAAGCAAGTTGGAAGGAACCTTGTGGAAACTTAGCATGTCATAGGGGCCAGTCTCAGGCCCGTAGAAGTCCACTTCGCGGAGCGGCTTGGAGTTCGCCATCTGGGACTGTTCGCCCGGAATGGTGACGATCTTGTGTTCTTCGGGTATCCACAGGTCGATCAGCTCCGCGTAGTCCTTGATGTCAGCCTGGGGGCGTCCCTTCTGTGTCTTGCCGATGTCGCGGGTCTTGGAGTCGGTCTTTAGCTCCTCCCCGATCGGCACCAGCTTGTCGGTGTGCTGGAACAGGTCTGAGGAACGCAGCCACTCATACGGCACTTGGTAGCGGTGGCCCATGTAATCCTGCTCATACCATTTCATCGCCCCCATGTCGAATATGAGATCGTCCAAGTCCATTGCCGTGACGCATGGCTGCCCATAGTCGTGGAGGACGCCCCCGACCTCTGTCTGTAGCTCGTCATCCACGCACGTCATGGTCACGCCGACTGAGAGGATCGCATCCAGGAGGACGGTGCGCATGGTGTCCTCGTAGTCGATCTCCAGGAGGATGTGGTCAACGTCCATCTCCAGCAGGTCGGTGAGTGGACGAATGCCGGGTGCGTGGCGGGGATTGATCGCGGCGCGGGGCATGTGGGCGGCGAGATGGGACATGATGATGACGACTGCCATCTCGATCAGGTTGATAGGGAGCTGAATCTTCGCTCCCTGGCCGGAGTAGTGATAGCCTACCAGTTGCTTGACGAGACCGCGGCGGTTGTTGCGGTGGACCTCTAACTGCTTCTCAGACCACGCAATCGCCTCATACTGGCGGGCCAGATACGACGTGGGCTGCATCGCGGGGGTGCCTGTTGCATCCAGGCGCTGTCGCTTTGCCATTCGGCGTCACCTTTGCTCTGACTGTCGGCGTTTGCGCTCCCACGCTTGCCTCCGTCCGATAAAGGTGTTGCTACCAAAGCTCCGATCGCGGAGCCGCGCCTTGGGCTGTTCCTTTATGCCCCGGTTCGCACAGGCGTCTGCGATCACTACGTCTCCATGCTTGTCTCCCAGGCCGCTCGGATCGT
>CAZXDF010000123.1:0-17989 GCA_964639345.1 uncultured candidatus Brocadiaceae bacterium
AGCTGCAAGCGCAATACCCCTTTTACGTAGGCACCTATTACAAGGACAGGTGGGATTACATCAGCGAAGTGATCAAAATCATAAAGAGAGAATCACCTCAAAGCGTATTAGAACTTGGGCCATCCAGACTACCCATTGTCAAAGGTTCGGACACTATGGATAGAGCATTGCTATATCCACACCTAAAATACCGTCACGATGCGACACAAGTTCCTTGGCCCATTCAAGATGCAAGCTACGATTTGTTCATAGCATTACAGGTGTGGGAACACCTGAGAGACAAGCAACCGCAGGCATTTAGAGAAGTTATGCGAGTTTCAAGAATGGCGATCCTCAGCTTTCCTTACAGATGGCATTGCCGAGGGGATTTCCACCACGGTATAGATGACCAACAGATAGCGGAATGGACACTTCATGTTGAACCCAAAGAAACAATAAAGGTAGGGACTAGAATTATCTACGTTTTTGAGTTTCACGGGCCAGCGAACGCCAAGAACATGCCATGTGATTCATCAAAGGCAGCACCCTGTGAAACTGATATGGGAAGAACAACTAGATTGAGGTTCCCAGGTCCCGCGAGCTAACAGCCCGTGGCAGAAGTCGTCGTACGCCCTTGAGCCAGCAAACAGGCCCGCTGAGAGTGCCGAATTCGGGCTTCTCAGCCAGCCGAAGAAAGCCCGGATGCGCAAGAAGCCACTTTAGCCACGGGCTGCTAAGGGCTAAGAATGTTCAGAGAAATGCAGCCCGGGTGAAGACCTACCGTTTCAGTGGTCAAACTCAGGCAGCCGCCCGGTTTCCTACTGATACATTCGCTATTGCACCTCTACGCCCGCGAGCAGGGAGCGGAAGTCTTCGGGCGAGATGTCGCGAGCGATGATGTAGTAGGAATCGTCCGGCGGGTCGCCGCCCCTCCGGGTGCCCATGAGCACCGGCACCGGGAGGCTGCCGTCCTCCCTTTTCAAGCAGGACTCTGAGGAGTCTTCCGCAGGCCACAGCAGGTCGTTCGCGACATTCCGTATCTCTATACTGAGTCCTTCGACGGGGACGCGGGCGAGAAGCAATGGGTCCCTGAGCCGCGCGGCCGCCCGGCAGAAGAGCGCGATCCGCTCCCCATCCACCCCGTCCCAGAGGAAGAGGCGCACGTCGCCGCCGAGATGAACCCGTTCCCTTAGCTCGACCCTCATCAGGAAAGGCGCGCCGCTCATCGACAGTCGGAAGTCGTTCTCAATCGGCTTGCCGAGCCCCATGTAATGCGGCAGCATGGCCTTCCAGGTCATCGCGCACTGCTCGAAGCCTTCCCCGCACGCTACGCAGTCCACCGTCGCAGGGTCGTAGGTCAGCCCGGGCCCGCGGCCCTGGGGCCCCCGGAAGGTTCCCTCGATGTCGTAGGCGAGCATACGGTTGTAGTAGATGACCTTCAGCGCCTGGTAGTTCCAGTCGTAGCCGATGCGCCCGCAGGCCTCCCGTATCTCCTCCTCGATCTCCTCGGCCAGCCCCGCCGGGGCCTCGCGAGTGCCCAGATCGGTCAGCGCGCCATGAATGAACTCCCGCCGGCCCGGCAGGTCCTCCTCGTCCAGGAACCGCCGGATAGGATCCTCTACGCCCTCCATGAACCGGACGCCTCCCGCACGCCGGGCTTCCACGAAGCACCGCGCGCCGAGCGTGCTCTCGGCATGTTCGATCAGCCGCAGCATGGGCTTCGACTCGCCGATGGGATAGATGATCAGCGCCTCGTCCGGCTTCATGCCGGAGACGAACTCCATGTGGAGCTCGTGGATCTCCAGCTCCTGGTCCCGGCAGGCGTGCCACAGCACGGGCTCGTTGCCCCCGGGCTTGCAGCCCTCGGGCATGTGGTCGTACATGTTCCAGCAATAGGGGTGGATGATCCAGTTGATCCTGCTGAGCGCGACGCTCTCGGGCATGGGGCTTCCCGCGCTGTCAGAGGTCTTCCGGCGGCGTCTCCCAGTCACCGGTGAAACCGTCCGCTCCCTGAATGCGGTAGCGGTTCGCGGCCATGTCGAGCTCTGCGATCACTCCGTTGGCGAACTCGATGCGATGCCTCTTGCGGTCCTCGCTCACGAACCGGTGCGAGGTCATCTCCGAGAACTTGGTCGCCTGGCACAGTGCGGACATCTTGCGCAGCCACTCCCAACGCGCCTCCGCCTCGGGGCTGTCGAAGTTCTCGTAGGGGAACGTCCCCCCCGGCAGCCAGTTGTGGCACGGCATCGCTACGAAGAGAAGCTCGTAGAGGCGCGGGCTCAGGTCAAGCCACCAGTCATAGCCGGGCGTGTACAGGACGTACCCGCCGCCCGAGAAGCCGGCCATGTAGCAGTCATGGAAGACGAGTTGGAACAGCGGGATCGGCTCGCCCACCGGGCCGCTGCAGTGCTGGTTCTCGTCGGACGAGAGCCGGTCGGCCGACCAGTCGGTGTAGAACCCGTAGTCGCAATCGTGCATGGCCCAGAAGCGGACCAGTTCCCCTCCCGGCATGATGCCGGCCGCCCGGACATCGGCGAAGCACTCGTTCTGCGCCTCGAAGGCGTGACGGTACTCGCGCGGATGCTCCGGCGTGAAGTCCTCGGGCAGGTTGCCGTGGGCCGTGAAACCGTCGTGATAGAGAACGTCGAAGTGCAGTCCGTACTCCTTCAGGCTGCCCAGTACCGCCTGTTGGTTCTCCACGAAATACGCAGAGCTCACGACAGCGTCGGGGCTCCATGAGACCTCGTGGCGCTTGCCATCCGAGTCAATCGGCGCCCTCCCGAGGTCGAATTGCGGCGCGCCTTCCTCCTGTGATATGGGACAGACGAACCCCTGGGTCAGGCAGCCCAACTCCTTGAGCTTTTCATTGAAGTCCACCAGCGCGGGCCAGCCGCCGGGCACGGGATTCGGGTGCAGGAACGCCTGCCAGAGCGCATTCGCCGAGTTGGCCGTATTCTTGTCTTCCGAGTATCCCATCGCGGGCCACTTCGGGAAAAAGAAGTTGACCTTGAAGCCGAGTTCGGTCAGCTTCTTCGTATGTTCGAGCACCTCTGGAGCCAGGGCGGGATTCCAGGCCGGCCACCGCACCAGCATGCCCTCGAGATACCGCTCGATCTGCGGGGTCTCCGCCATCTTCTCCGCAAGGGTGCGCACCAGACCCTCCTCAGCAGCCTCCCGGCGGTAGAGCTTGGCCATCCCCAGGTAGTCCATGTCCTCGGCGAAGCGATACCGAATGCGCCGCGCGTAGGACAGCCTGCCCAGGCTGGCGGACCAGTTGAAGTCCAGCGCCGACAGCTCGCCCGGGACGTGATCGGCATACACCTCGCAGTCCCACCACGTGTCCGCGATCGCCACCAGGCTCTCGCTGCCCTTGACCATCCCGAAAAGCGGAAGCGTCCAGCGCCCGCCGATCCTGCCCCCGACGAAGCCCTCGCCCGGCATCTCGTCGCTGCAGTCCGCAGGAATCAGATAACCCGAACCATGCGGCAGGACAATGTAGCCGCCCTCGCCGACCGGCTTCTCGAAGCGGTAGACATGCTCCACGCTGACGACGACGTCCTCGCCGCCGACCTGCTCGACCTGGCACATTAGCTCATCGGTGCCCGCGTCCAGCCCGAAGCTGACCTCAACAATGGCGTCGGTGCCGCAAATGCCGGCCAGCCGGACCTTGTGGCCCCGATACGCCCCGTCGGTGAACGCGGAGACGGACGTGTCCGCGCACTTCGCCAGGGGAACCGTGCATGGCTCCCGCTCGCCGTGCCGCACCACGGCGACAGGCGTGACCGCCCGGGAGCTTTCCCATACGCTCTGCCCGTCCTGCTTCAGCACGGTGATGCTCAAATCCTCGTTTACCACCACCTTGATCCGGGTGCCGGACAACTCTACGTGTTGCACCATCTCTCTCCTCGTTTTTGTGCGCTTGACCCTCGGATCGGCTGATCGGGTCAACTGGACACTGGGTCATAGGCTTCACACAACGCGGCGAAGTTCTCCGCCGGCGTATCCGGCGGCACCTCGCAGCCGGGCGAGAGCACAAAGGGGGCGCCCGCCTCGCGAATGCATCGCCGGCATGATTCCCTGATCTTCTCGGGCGTGGACTGAAGCAGCGCGACGACCGGATCGAAGTTCCCGCAGAGGCATGCTTCGGGGCCGAGCACGTGCCGGGCCTCCTTCAGGTCTACCATCCAGTCCAGGTCGATCATGTCCGCGCCCGTCGTCGCAACATCGGCCAGCAACCGCGTGATGTCGCCGCAGATGTGCAGCTTGACCGGCACGCCCATCCCGCGGATAGCGCCGATCAGCTCGCGCTCGTACGGAAGGATGAACTCGACGTAATGATCGCGACGCACGAGCGAAGCAGCGGAGTCGCCCACGCCCATCACGTCGGCGCCGGCCTCTACCTGCGCCCTGGCGAAGGCGATCTCATGCGGCAGGATGAAATCCATCAGCTCCCGCAGGAGGTCGGGGGCCAGTGCGACATCCATCATCGCCTGCTGCATGCCACGGAAAGTGATCGACTGAGCGAAACACGCCTCGACCCAGCCCACCAGCGCGACCTCGGGGCGCCGCCGCTTGAAGAGCTCGGTCGCCCGCAGCCGGTCGCTCATGAGCGGCCCTTCCCAGGGCTCCGGCCACTTTATCGCCCGGATGTCCGAGCGCTCCGCCACCAGCACGCCCTGGGCCTTCGGCACGGCGTCCTCCCGCCACAACAGCGGCAGGCCGCAGTCGCCGGCCTCGCGGTAAGCGTAGCCCGTCGTCTGAAAGCAGTCAAAACCCCAGCGATCGTGCATGCGGAGCTGCGCATCGACCAGCACGCGGTGGTCCCGGTTGTAGTCCCCGTACTTCCAGCCCAACTGGCGCGTGCAGAACTGCTTGATCAGCGGCAGGTTCGGCACGCGATCGACGGGCTCCCCGCGAATCGCCGCCTTGATCCTCTCGACAGAACTCATTGACCCCATGCCCTTGCCCACTCCTCGAAGGCCGCCAGTATGTTCTCTGTCGGGACGTCGGTCCCCCATGTCAGGTGGGCAATGAATCCCCCGCGCGCACTCCCGAGGGCCCGGCACATTCGCCGAGCCTCCCCGCGCACCTCATCCGGGGTGCCGAAGGGCAGGAAGCGCTGCCGGCAAAGCTCGCCCCAGAACGTGACCTTGTCCCGGAAGCTGCGGCCCAACTCTTCGATGTCCATGCAGGAAACCTCGCAGTTCAGCGCGTCCACGCCGATCTCTATCAGGTCGGGGATGATCTCACGGGTCATCCCGTCGGTGTGGAAGAAGACCCGCTTGCCCGCGCCGCGTATCATCGCGAAGTACTCGGCGTAGAGCGGCTTGAACGTGCGGCGCCACATGTCCGGGTTGACCAGCATCGCGCCCTGCGAACCCCAGTCGTCGCCAATGGCAACGCCGTCCGCGTCGGTCCGACACCAGAGCTCGCAATGTCGCACGAGGAACTCATGCACCATGTCAAGGAGCCTGCCAAGGCGCGCGTCCGGCTGCGCGAGGTCCAGGTACAGGTTCTCCGTCCCGCGCAGGAACTGCATCAGCTCGAACGGGCCGGACCCCACCTCGCCCAGCCTGAAGCGGCACGTCGCCTTGCAGGCCTCCGCCGCCTCGCGGCTCGCCGCCTTGGGGGCCTCCGCCGCCGCGCGGCCCGCCGCGCGCTCAAACATCTCATTGGGCGGCCGGTATCGGTCCAGGTCCGCCCAGTCCGCCAGGGCAGGCCGCACAACCTCGCCGGTCAGCCCCATCTGGAGGCTGCGCCAGACCGAGCCCCAATCATCCACGCGGACCCCGATCACGCCCTTCTCGCCACGCGCTCGCTCGGAGGGCGCGAGAACGCCGGGCATTCGGACGAAGTCGAGCGGGAAGCGCTCGGCCACGGCGGCCCAGTCGGCCGCGCGGTGGCGCTGGGCGAAATCCCGGAACCAGATGTCCCTGGGCGGCCGGTCGGGACCGCGCCCGTCCAGTGCCGCGAAGACGCGCTCGCGAGATGTCATGTTCACCGGCTCTCCTCGCACTCGGTTTTTCGCCCGACCGGGCATGATGTCAGACACTCGCGCCCGCACTGCTCGCCGTAGGCGCTGCTCTTGTAGTAGCCGCGGCAGGCCTCCTTGTCGAACCTCGCCATCGTCGCGTCGCGCCCCGCCAGCTCGAACTCGCGGGGCTCGCCGAACGCCTCCGCAGGGCAGCTCTTGAGGCAGAGCGAGCACTTCGCACCCAGGCAGATCGGCTCGGTGATGAGCGGGTCGGCGGCCAATGGCGCACGGGTGATGATCGAGCACAGCCGCTGCCTGGAACCGTGCTGCGGGGTCAGGAGCAGGTTGCTCAGCCCGAACCGGCCGAGGCCCGCGGCGACGGCCGCATGTTTGTGCGAGAAAGGCCCGAAGCCTTGCGGCGGCTTGGGGAAATCCCACTTGTAGTTGCCCGGCCACGAGAGCGTCATGCCGTAGGTGGTCGGCATATATGTCGACACGTAGCCGGCCTTCTCCAGGAACATGGCCCCGTACATGCTGAAGGCCTGAAGCTCCTGGTTGATGACCTCGTAGCAGCAGCGACGCTCGACGTGCTTGCGGATGACGGTGCGCGGGCTCCAGGTCTGCTCGGCGCCGTCCTTGTCGACGTAGGTGTCGACCTCCTTGATGAACTCGGACCCTTCCATGTACTCGTGCCAGCGCATCAGCCCCGACACGATGGGCAGGGCCACTACCACCACCGAGCGCGCCTCCGGGACGAAGTCGCACGGATGATGCCCCTTCGGGGCGCCCTCAAACCGCTCGACCGAAGCCACCCCGACCAGGGCCGCACCGTGCCCCATCTCTAGGAGATAACTCTTGAGCTCCTCGGTCAGTGACTCATCAGGCATCCTCGTGTCTCCTTCGATCCTGGGGCGACTCGCGGTCTCAAGTCCCGGGTTCCGCGAAGCTCCATGAGACGGACGGGCTGGGCGGGCCATCCTACGCCATTGGGCTCGGCTTCGCAATTGGAATGGCCGGTTCATGGAATGTCGGCGGGACGCGCTGGTTCGCCCGGACCAACGGGTCGCAGGCGGCTCAGGAGCCGCGTAGGCCCTCGGCTGATGCCTGCTGGATTACTTCTTCCATCGGGGCGGGTTCCTGGAGTTGCCGATCATCGGCGTGCCCCACATAAGATTTGCATGAGGTCCGTTGCTTTCCTGTTGTTGGCACGTCTGGGCATTGGGCTCCTCGCTCACAGGCGGGCGGAGGAGGCACAGGAGACAGCAGCAAAACAGTGGCAAGAGACGTTTGACATGATTGCAGACTTCACCTCGAAGTTCACGGGGCGAGGGCTGGGACTTGCAGCGGTGCTGGGCATCGTGCGCGGGCACGGCGGGGCGATCATGGTCGAGAGCAGCCACGGTCGGGGGAGCACTTTCAAGGTCCTGCTGCCCTGCTGCCCTGCTGCGGCGCGCCGGGTGTCGAAAGCGGGGCGCAATAAGAAACCCCCGCGGCAGAACGGCACTGAGGTGCGCCGGACGAAAGGAGGACGTCCCGGCCCATCCTACGCCACCTTGATCGGATACTCCCCGAACTCCAGCCGGGCTTCCACCATGGCCAGAAGGTTCTCGGGCTTGACGCCGATGTGAATGCTGTTGCTGGAAGCCAGGAGATATCCGCCGCCGGGCGCCGCGTCGCGTATGCACTGCCGGACGGCTTCCCGGACCTGGTCCGGCGTCCCGCGGGTCAGAAGCTCCCCGCAGTCCACGTTGCCGATGAGGGCCATTCGGTCCCCTACGAGGCCCTTGGTCGTCGCCAGATCCATGCCGGCGGACGGCTCTATGGAATGAAGCGCGTCCGGGCCGCAGGAGGCGATCGCATCGAGCAACGGGTAGAGGTTGCCGTCCGAATGCTTGATAACAAGCGCTCCCTCTTCGTGTATCACCTCGACCATCCGTTTCAGTCGGGGCTGCAGGAAATGCTCAAAGACCTGCGGGCTCATCATCGGCCCGCTATTGTAGGCGTAGTCGTCACCGAGAGATATCACGTCTGCGCCGGCGCGAACCGCCCGCCGCGCGATGCCGATGTTCACCTCCAGGACCATGTCGAGGAGAGCGCTCGCGAAATCCGGCTCCAGAAGGAAGTTGACAAGAAGATTGTCCAGGCCATTCAGGTACGCCGCCCACATGAAGGACACGCGCTGATGAAAAAGCACCGCCCGCCGGCCCTTGTAACGCTGAACAAGGTCATGGAGTATGCCCAGCCGCCCCGGCGCGGCCGGGTCAGGGGGTTCATAGCGCCGAAGGTCCTCCATCGTGGCGATCGGGCCGTGGATTGGATGCCCGACGGCGTTGGCCGTGCCGGCATAGGTAACGCCCCACTCGTCTACGTACGTCCCGTCCTCGCGCCCCTCAACAACGCCGAACGACAATGCCAGATGGGCCATGACATCCATGCCGAGTCGATCCATGCAGTCTGCGCCGTCCAGGCAGCCCGGAACGACCGCCCTTGCGACCTGCGGATCGATCAGCAGTTCCATCATGGGCACGCGGTCCGGTTCCTCGCGCCGCAGCGCCGCAAGGACGCGTTCAACTGAGTTCATCTACGCCACTCCCCGAGCATGGGACTATGCCCGAAACACTTCCCCTTGGCCAACGCAAGACCCACAGGACAACCCGCGAGAACGTTCCGGCCCGGAACGGAAGTCATGGGTTCCTCTCTGCCGAGAAGGACAAACCCATCATCCGTCACGATGGTATGGCGCAGTTGTGAGATTGTCAACTCCTGGCGCCCGGGTTACACTCCCGGCACCCTGCCGGGACTCGCCGCACTCGGACCGCGATAGGAGCGGCGGGGGCAAGCCAGGCCTCGGGGGGTCTACTGCCCGCTGTCGTCATTGGCGAAGAATGCGGCGTTGTTGCCGAAGACGGTGGCGACCTGGCCCTGCGAGAAGCCGGCGCCGGTGAGGATGCGCTCGGCCTGGTCGCGCGAGGGGTAGTCGCCGGGCGAGTGGCCGTCCGAACCGAAGGCAAGCAGCGCGCCGCACTCGAGTGCCAGGCGCGCTACGTGGCCGTTGGTGAAGCAGTGGCCTTTCCGGCCGCTGAGTTCCAGACGCACGCCCTTCTCGGCCGCGAGAGCGACATCTTCGGGCGTGATCAGGCCCGGATGGACGAGCACGTCGGCGCCGGCCTCGATCGCCGCACGGTTCGTCCCTTCCCGGACGGGCTCGACGATGGTCTCACCGTGCACCAGCACCGCCGCGGCGCCCAGCTCACGCGCCCGCTCCGCAAGCTCGGCTATCGCATCGGGCGGCACGTGCGTCAGCTCGCATCCCGGGAGGATACGCATCTGTCCGTAGCGCCCGTCCATGGCCGCGCAGAACTCCGCCAGCGGCGGCACGACCATCCCGACGGTCCCGTGGTCGCAGTGGTCCGCGATGACCAGACCCCGATAGCCCTTCACGAAACAGCGTTGGGCGAGTTCCGCCGGGCACAGGACGCCATCGCTCAAGACGGTGTGGGTGTGCAGGTCGAACATCGGCTTTGACGATCCCCGCCTTCCGTTTCCATCGCGACGCGGCCGCCCTCCAGGCCAACGAAACGAAACTCGGCCTGCGCAGGGCGGGCCAGGTCCCCATATCGCAAGTGTTACAGGTGTCGCATCAGCAGATAGATGCTCCTTCGGTCCAGCTCACGCCAGCGGCGCACCTCGTAGCGGTTGCCGTCCACGTCCTTGATCAGGACGCGGTCATGGGGCAGGTGGCGGACGCTGTGGCGGGGGTCGCGGACCTGGAACTCGCGCTCGCCCTTGTTGGTCATGACCCTCCAGGTTTCGATCCCCAGATACTCCTCCATCGCCAGAATGGCGCGGATATGCGGCATGAAGTAGGCCTTGTCGAGCTCCTCCCGGAGGAGATCCCTGGACTCGGCGTCTAGATCCGACCCCTCTTTCATGCAGCCGATCTCCTCGCCGTCCGGATTGAAGAACGCGACCGTATCCAGGACCGAGGAGAGCGGGAACGCGCTGGCTATGCGACCGATCTTGTATTGCTCGCCATTGATGGTGAGCTCGAGGTTCTTGCCCTCCTGCGGACGGCGCAGCATGACTTCGTCCGTGTCGGCCCGGAAGTCACGGTACTGCCTGGCATGGATAGCATTGTCGCCAAGGGTCGCTGACATGATCCTTACCTCATTAGGCATTGAACTGAGAAAGGCTGTCCTCTTCTTCCTGTTCCTCTTCCTCGGAAGGGGATCTCCGAGCGAACAGGTTCTGTATCTCCACCAAGTTCCGGTAGATGCCGCCTTCCTTCGCCATCAGCTCCGCGTGCGTGCCGGTCTCCACGATCTCACCCTTGTCCATGACCATGAGCCGGTGGGCGTTCTTGAGCGTGGAGAGGCGATGGGCAATGGCGAAGACGGTCCGTCCCTTCATGAGCCGGTCCAAGGCCTCCTGAATCTGAAGCTCCGTGACGGTGTCGACGGCGCTGGTGGCCTCGTCCAGGATCAGGATGGTCGGGTCCATCAGGATCGCCCGCGCAATGGCGACGCGCTGCCTCTCCCCGCCCGAGAGCGACAGTCCCCTCTCGCCCACGCGGCTGTCGTAGGCGTCGGGCATGGCCATGATAAAGTCGTGGGCATTGGCGGCGCGCGCAGCCCCCACGACCTCGTCGTTGGTCGCGTCAGGGCGACCGTAGGCTATGTTCTCGCGAATCGTGCTGCCGAAAAGGAACGTTTCCTGGAGCACCATGCCGATATGTCGCCGCAGGTCCTGAAGCCTGATCTCGCGCAGGTCGCGCCCGTCCAGCAGGATGCGTCCGCGCGTCGGATCGTAGAACCGCGAGATCAGCTTCACCAGCGTGCTCTTGCCGCTGCCGGTGGCGCCCACCAGCCCTATGATCTCGCCCGGCTGAACCTCAAAGTTGATCCTCTTCAGGATCCTTTCGCTCTTCTCGTAGGAGAAATGGACGTGGTCCAGTACGAAGTGCCCCTTCATCTCCTCTATGGGTTTGGCATCAACCGTGTCGGCAACCTCGCTGGGAGCGTCGATGATGCCGAAGACGCGTTCACAGGCCACGGCGGCGCTCTGAAACGTGTTCGTCAGCTCGGTCAAGGTCTGCACCGGCGCATAGAACTGAGCCATAAGGGTCAGGAACATAAGCAGATCGCCTATGGTCAGCCCTTCCTTCCCGCTGACGACCAGGTAGCCGCCGTAGGAATAGATGACCAGCGTGCCGAGCGCTGTCAGCATCACCATCGTCGGACTGAACACGCTCGTGAGCTTGATCGACTCCGTGGTGGCGTCGGCGAAGTCCCTGCTCTTGTCCTCAAAGGAGCCGATCTCACGCTTCTCCTGCCCGAACGCCTTCACTATCCTGATGCCCGAGATGGTGTCGCTCAGGACCCTGTAGAGGCCCGCCCTCCGGCGGTAGATGCGGCTGTAGATACCGCCTATCTTCTTGGCGAACAGGTACGAACCCAAGACCATCATCGGAGTCGGCAAGAGCGTCAGAACAGCCAGTTTCGGGTGCCTCATCAGCATCAGGATGCAGATGCCTATGATAAAGAGGACGGAAATAATCATGGTCTGAAACCCCGACACGACGAAGCCATTGAGCTGGGCCGTGTCGCCCGTGACGCGTGACATTATGCGCCCGGTATGTTCCCGGTCGTAGAACGAGAGGCTCAGGCGCTGGAGGGCGCGGTAGAGCTTGGAGCGGATGTCGAACATCAGCCTCACGGCCATCCAGCCCATCAGCCGCGTCTGTGCCCACCTCAGGAAGGCCCGCACGACGAACACGCCCAGCAGGGCCGCTACGAGCTTCCCCAGCCAGCGATAGCGACCGGGCATGCTGGCCACCTTGACGTCGCCTTCCGTGATCTCACCGCCCGCCTCGCCTCCTTGGATCTCGCGCAGGTCAAGGCCCAGCAGGAAGGCCAACTTCCGCGCCGTGCCGGTGGCGGGGAGCAAGTCTGCTTCGGCCAGATACTCCTTCAGGTCCTGCTCGGTAATCCTCCCCCGCGGTCCGGTGCCCGCCACCACCTTGGGACTCGCCAGCCTCTCCCACGCCATCTTCTGAGCTTCCGGAGAGGCAAAACGGCCGCTTTGATCCCGGTAGGCGTCAATGTCCTTCTCCGTCACCAGGTTGCGCGGACCGGATCCTATCAGGATCGACCCGTCCACGCCGTACTTGTCGGCGTATTCGCGGGCTTCTATGTCCACGAACGCGTTCTCGTGGGCTCGGCGGGGGCCCTCGGCCACGTCCGGGGTGTGGAGAGGGCCATCGACCAACTCTCTGGATAGCGCCGCCGGCACGAGTGCCAGGGCCGTCATACCCGAGGCCACCAACAAACTGAAGGCCGCCGTCAGCCAGTAGGGTTTCAGGAACTTCAGCAGGCGCAGCAGTTGCAGCCGAACGCTGACGCACTTGGGACACACGTCCGTCTGGTGCCTCAGCGGATAGCCGCAATTCGGACACCGGTAAACAAGCCTGGCTTCGTGGGCGCCGTCGGCGGCCTTCTTCTCCTGCTCCTCCTCGGTCAACTCCCTGCCCAGGCGGGTGTTGATCTCCGCTTCGGCCTTCTCGAAGTAATCCGAAAGGGACTTGGAGTAGCGGATGAGCCGGATGGTGCGTCCGTCGTGGAGCCAGGCCTCAAGCATGCCGTTGCCGATGAACTCTACGCAACGCACGTGGTCCACGTCCTTGCACGCAACCCGCTCCCGCACCTCTTCGCCGGCCACCCGGCGAAGCTCCGTGTCCGTCATCTCCAGGGCCGTGTGCTCGTACCGGCCGTCAACGTCCATGTCGGAGTTGATCCGGTAGACGCCGTCCTCGCACGAGGCGCCCTGCTGCGCCTCGTTTTCGTCCTTTTCGCGGTCTCCGGCCATCTCCAAACCGTCCCTCTTCACAGCTACAACAGGCCCCAAGGGGCATAAAAAAGGCCCAGCCACGAGTGGCGGGTCAAAGAAACGAGGCATTCGTAACCTCGTTTGACAACTCTGTTTCTGGTTGCTTCAGGGCGTTTGCATGAGTCGCGATCAAGACGCGCAGGAGGCCGCTGTTGCATTCCCTTAGTGCCTATGAGCCTTGTGCTAAGTGCGCGCTTACACACCCAAGTCTCTCCATCTTAGCCCCACGTCACCACGTAAGTCAATGTAATTGTCGTCCTTAGACAAGAAGTTTTGATGGTTTTTCTGGGAATTCCGACAAATGGCCCTTCTTGTCGCGGCTCTCGCGACCCGGGAGCACGCCGGCGCTTCGCAACTCACCCTGTCCGGGTCGCCCCTGCGTGCCTCCACCTCTCGGCCTTGACGCGGCAGGCGCACGGGCGTATCCTGTCGTAGCTTTCGGATAGGTCCGCCTTTTCTTTCCGCAGGGGAGAACGCCGCCGTGTCATCCACAAATGAGAGCCGCGTGAGGAGAATGTACGAGGTCCTGGGGGCGGAGCTGGCCGAGCGGGGGATCGACATCCAGCGGGTCAAGCAGGCCGTGGAGGCTTTCAAAGTGGAAGTGCCTTCCTGGGTGTTCGGGGCCTTCGGCGGCGGGCGGTTCGGGGCTTACATGCCGCCGGGTTGCGCGCCCGACGCGCGGGCCAAGATTTGCGACGCGGCCTTCGTGCACAAGCTGACCGGCGCGGCCCCGTGCGTGGCGATCCATACGGGCTGGGACAAACCCGACGGGGTCGCCTTCGACGAGATCCGGCCCGAGCATTTCGGCCCCCTGCGCGATTACGCCCGCGAGCAGGGCATCGATCTGGGCTCCATAAACCCGACGCTGTTCCTGGAAGGCACGCACCACGGCAGCCTGGGCTCGCCCCTGGCCGATGTGCGCCGGAGCCTCATAAGGCACTGCATCGTCACCTGCGAGATCGCCAACGAATATTCCAAGGGCCTCGTGACCTACTGGCTTCCGGACGGATCGAGCTACCCGGGCCAGATCGACCTGTGGGGCCAGGAGCGGCTGGTGCGCGAGGCTCTCGATGAGATATACCAGACCGCTCCGGACGACACCGTACACCTGATCGAGTACAAGCTCTTTGAGCCGGGGACCTACTCCACGACCATCCCCGACGCAGGCACGGCGACGGACATGGCGCGGTGCCTGGGCGAGCGTGCGGGGGTGCTGGTGGACATGGGTCACCACGCCTGGGGCGTGAACGTGGCGCAGATCGTGGCCCGCCTGATCGGCACGGGCGTGCGGGGCGGCCTGCATTTCAACAACCGCTACGCCGCCGACGATGACCACGCCGTCGAGCCGAACGTCCAGATGTACGCCACATTCTGCGAGCTGGTGAGGGGCGAGGTGGTGGGCAACGCCGACCCCGGGCGAAACTGGGCCTACATGATCGACCAGTGTTCCAGCATCGAGAACAGGGTCCACGCGGTGCTGCACTCGATCGACTCCCTGCAGATCAGCCTGGCAAAGGCCCTGATCCTGGACCGCGCGCGCCTGGAAGAGGCCCGGGCCGAGCAGAACCTCATCGTGGCCAACAGGGTGTTCCTGGACGCCTTCCTGACCGACGTGCGTCCGATCGTGCAGACGGTTCGCCTGGAGGGCGACCTGCCCCTCGACCCAGTGCAGGGCTACGAGGAGAGCGGCTACCAGCGCCGGATCGAACGCGAAAGGGGCTGAGGGGCGAACCCCAGTGCCGCGCTGGACTTGGAGAGGGCGCATGGCCACTGACGCATCCATCCTGCGAGAGGAGTTGTGGGGGCTTCTGGGCGATCTGCCGGGGCGTGAGGCGCCGGTCTCGTGCACAGTCGTTGCGGTGGAGGAGCGCGAGGACTACGTCCTGGAGGTCCTCCGCCTGGAGCTGAACGGCATCGAAACGGTGCCGGCCTTTTTCGCGCGGCCGCGTGGCGTAGAGGGACCGCTGCCCACGGTCCTGTTCAACCACTCGCACGGGGGGGCCTACGGGCGCGGCAAGAACGAACTGACGGGCGGCGCTGACTATCTGCAGGACCCGCCGTATGCGGTGGCGCTAACGCGCGCCGGCTACAACGCCCTGTGCATCGATGCGTGGGCCCTCGGCGGGCGGCAGGGACGCACGGAGTCCGAGATCTTCAAAGAGATGCTCTGGCGCGGGCAGGTCATGTGGGGCATGATGGTCTTCGACAGCGTCCGCGCCGTCGACTACCTGCTCACGCGCGAAGACGTCGATGCGGCCCGCATCGGGACGGTGGGCCTATCGATGGGCTCGATGATGGCCTGGTGGACGGCGGCCCAGGACGAACGCATCCGCGTGTGCATCGACCTGTGCTGCATGACGGACTTCGAGGCGCTCGTCCAGGCGCGGGGCCTGGACGGGCACGGGCTTTACTGCTTCGTGCCGCGGCTCCTCAAACACTTCAGCACGGCCCGGATCAACGAGCTGATCTGCCCGCGCCCGCACCTGTGCCTCGCCGGTAACTACGACCTACTGACCCCGCCGAAGGGGCTGAGCAGGGTGGATGCCCACCTGAGGGCCGCCTACACCGCGGCCGGCCGGTCCGAGGCGTGGGAAATGGTGCGCTACGACCAAGGCCATTTCGAGAGCCCGGACATGCGACGGCGTGCGCTGGCATTCTTCGACCGGTGGCTGTAGGCGGACGGGCCCGCATGCCCCGGCAAGAGTCGCTGCGGCACTTCTCCACTCGGGACCGGCGGCCAACTGCCGCCCGCTCAGTCTTTTGCCCCGTGCTCCTCGAGGAGTGTCACCACTTTCCGGCGGCCGTTTCGTTTGGCCAGACGCATTGCCGTCCGACCGTTCCTGTCCTCAAGGTTCAAGTCGGCACCCTTGGCCAGCAGCAGTTTGACCACGGCCCTGTGTCCGGCTCCAGCCGCCCAGTGCAGGGGCGTCCACCCGCGCGAGTCCTTGGCGTTCACGTCGGCGCCTGCCGCCACCAGGGCCTTGGCCGCACCTTTGTGACCGTTCAGGGCCGCCATGTGCAAGGCCGTGCGGTCGCTCTTGTCCCCGGCCTTGATATCCGCACCCTTAGTCAGCAGGAGCGTCACTACGCCCGTGTGGCCTGCAAGAGCCGCGCGCAGAAGGGGCGTTTCTCCGGCCTTCGTCCTCGCGCTGATTTTGGCCCCTTTTGCCAGCAGCAGCTTGGCCACTTCCGTGTGGCTTCCGGTGGCAGCCCGGTGAAGGGGCGCGCGGCCCTGCTGGTCATCGGCATTGGCATCCGCACCGTTCGCTAGCAGAAGCTTGGTTAGGTCTTCATGGCCTTTCTCGGCCGCCACGTAGAGAGCCGTGCGCCCGCCCTGGTCACTGGCATCGACGTCCACACCTGCTTTCAGCAGCACCTCGGCCAGGTCCTTGTGACCTTGCAGGGCTGCCAAGCAGAGGGGCGTGCGACCCAGGCCGTCCCTGGCATCTGCTTCAGCGCCCGCCTCAAGCAGCAACTTGGCCACCTCCTTGCGGGCAAGATAGGCCGCCAGGTGCAGCGGCGTGTCTCCGGTCTGCGCCCTTGCCTTCAGGTCGGCACCCGCTTCCAGCAGCAGGGCGGCGGCATCCTTCTGACCGTACTCAGTGGCCAGGTGCAGAGGTGTCACGTCGCGCATGCCCCTGGCGCTTACGTCGGCGGACTTTGACAGCAGCAGTTCGATCACGTCCTTCCGGCCCTGCTCGGCCGCCAGGTGCAGCGGCGTCAGGCCATGCACCTTCGTCCGTGCGCGCAAGAGCCCGGCGTCCCGCTGCAAGTGGGCCGCGACCAAATCCGCCTTCCCGAGGGCCGAAGCGGAGAACACATCCACCTCAGCGCCCTTTCCTATCAGCAGTTCGCCCAGGCCCGAGTGGCCGCGCTTGGCCGCCAGGTACAGGGGCGTTCTGTCGACGGTGTCCACGGCGTTCACGTCAGCGCCTGCCTTCAGCAACAGCCTGCTCGTCTCCTCGTGGCCCCTTTCACTGGCCCAGTGCAGGGGCATCAGGCCATGTTCGTCCCGGGCGTTTACGTCAGCGCCGGCCCCCAGCAGCAGCTGGGCCACCTCGTTCCGGTTCGCCGCCGCTGCGGACACCAGCATCAGAGGGGTGACGCCCGAGCCCGTAGCGGCCTCCACGTCAGCGCCTGCCGCCAGAAGAAGGGCCGCAACGTCCTTGTGGCCCGCAGAGATCGCGTAGTGCAGCGGCGTCCAGCGGGCAACGCCGTCCGCGGCGTTTACCCCAGCGCCCTCGGCCAGCAGCAGTTCGACCACTTCCGTGTGGCCTCCGCCGGCTGCGAAATGCAGGGGTGTCTCTCGGTCCCTCGTGGCGACGTTCACCATCGCGTGGTCTTCGGCAAGGATCCTCTCCACGCGAGCAATATCCCCCGTGCCTGCGGCAGTGTGTATGGGGTACCGTCCAGGAGGCATTTGCGCCGCGACGGCCGGCACGATCAGGCACAGTATCAGGCAAGCGAACCGCTTCATCAGTTGACTCCCTTCTTTTCGAGGTCTGCTTTCGTGGCTCCCGTCAACAGGCACCCCCCTCTCCCGTGGGGAAGACGAAGTAGGCCAAGCCCTCTCCGAGGTCCGGCTGCGTGTGGCGGACTCGGCACACAAGAAAGGCGGGCGGGTCCACTTCCCTCGCCCGGATCCTTCTCTTGAAGCCATTATCTGCATTATACCCAGTGCAGAGCAACCCCGGCAAGGCGTAGAAAGGCACGCCGCTTCTCCCCCCGGGGGACGCCGCGCTGTGAGGATTCGGAAGGATTCGCCGACTTCCCTGCCGTTGGCGAGCAGATGGACGAGAATGGGCCGGCCCTCATGACCGATGCGGTGGGCAAAGCACGCAAGATCACGGTCTGCCCGGGCCGGTGGTTTATTGCCTGGCCGCGCACGCGGCCTTGAAAGAGGAAAGTGCCAGAACGAGGGGACATTACGGCGCGGGGCGAAAGACACGTAACATCCTTTGGCACAAGTTCTTGGGAGGATCGCCTCTCGTGGGCCTTGACGCCCCCGGTGGAGATGGTAGAATGGGGTTGGAGGCTGGAGGTTGCTGGTCCCGAAAGGTGTCGGGCGGACCGACAGGCCCGAGCAGGCGGTTAGATGGCCGAGACGACTTTCATTGGCGATTTCAAGCGGACCTTCTTCACCGGCATTGC
>CAZXDF010000124.1:0-5567 GCA_964639345.1 uncultured candidatus Brocadiaceae bacterium
ATCCTCCACTAGGGATGCTCCTGAGTATAGTGCATTACTTATGCAGAGGTCAATAACACTACAACTTCAGACTTGCCACAGAGGACCTGGAGAACGCAGAGGAAGGGTGCCGGAAGAACCGGGGAGGGTCAGAGAACGGCATAAGGGCGAGAGAAACAGGACCACAGTGCGACGATGTGGGCTCTGGGGAGGTGTCTCAAATCGATGAAATCCTCAATTAGTCTCTCTCTGTGACCTCCGTGCTCTCTGTGGCAGCTTTGGCGTTGTAAAGCCAAGGCGCCAGGGCGCCTTACGGCAGGAACTTCTTGCGCTGGGCCAGCTTCTCCGGCAGATAGGTCTCGATCACGAAGTTCAGGCTGTGCTTGGCGAAGGCCTGCTGCTCGACCCTCTCGCCCATCTGGAGCATCTTCTCGATCGCCGCCTGCCAGGGCTTGTGGTGGCGGAAGAAGGGGTCGTTCTTCAGGATGTCCTTGGCCCGCTTGATGTCGGTGGCGCTCAGGGGGTGCGTGGGCAGGTCGTACTGCTCGACATCCCAGGGGGTGACGCCCAGCAGCCTGGCCCCCGGCACGCAGAAGAACTCGTTGATGTGCGCCGAGTTCCCGCTGCCCACCTTGAGGGTGCGGTAGATGTTGGCGTAGCCGTAGGGGTCCCCGTCGACGAAGGCGTAGACGGGCAGCTCGTTCTCCTCGCTCAGGCGCCGGATGAACCGGCGGCAGGCGCGCGTCGGCACCCCGCCCATGCTGACGAGGACGCAGTTGGCGTCGCGCCAGAAGGCGTGGTTGTTCAGCCGCTGGAACATGCCGGCCGTCTCGATGGCGAGCACGAAGTCGGCCTTGGTCCTGAACCGGAGGGCTTCCACGCTGATCGGCACGCTGTAGGCCCCGCTGCCGAAACGGGTGCAGTCGATCTCGATCCGCTCCCCGGTGCGCCGGTCGGTGTCTATGACGGTGAGCGGCCCCGCCACCTCCCCGCCCTTCTCCTCGGGCACGAACCCCAGCCTCTCGCGGTTCACGCCGATCATGGCCTCGATGTCTTCCATGACGGCGTCGCTTTCGGGCTGCTGGTCGAAGCGCGCCTCCTCCCAGTTCTTCGAGATGTAGTAGGCCTCCCGCTTCGAGACCTGCTCGCCGTCCTCGACGGTCTCCTTGGCCAGGGCCATCATCTTCAGCGTCTGGGCAAAGCTCTTGACCGTGTTATAGGTCAGGGTGCGCGTGATCCTGCCCTTCTTGAGCTTGAAAAAGCCTACCTTGGGGCTGTACTGCACGTTGCTCAGGGAGCGTTTGGGCATGCTGAGCTGGGGCTTCTTGCCGGCCTTGATCTTCTGGCGCACACCGCTGGCGCGGTCCTTGATGACGGCGCGCGGGTCCTCTTCCTTCATCGGATATCCTCCGGCCCGGGCAAAGGGATTGACGCCCTGGAACACCCCAAGGATATTGTGCGCGGGTAGGGGAAATCAAGGGGGCTAGTAAATGACGAATGACGAAATCCGAAGGCCGAATCAATGACGAAGTCCGAATGGCGAAGCAATGACAAAATCCGAATGACGAACTGGTGATGATTGCAGACGCAACGTCGCTGATTCGACATTCGTCATTCGGGCTTCTTTCGTCATTCGGATTTCGTCATTGGTCATCCGGGTTTCATTGCCCCGATACTTGGGCCCGGTGGTCCCCGGAGCGGGGTGGGACGGCGCTGGCGGGCCTGACGGGCGGGCGTTCTGAGGGGCGGGACGCCGATGTTGCCGTTCTTAGACGCCCCCTCGGCCCCCGGAGCGATCTCGACCGTCTTTTCGCGGCAACACCTTCGTCGCTCGGTAAACCGACGGCCCGGACGGTCCTGCCGCGCGCGCGTTCTACCCGACGACTGCCGGCTCCTGCTTCAACACCCGGGCACCGGTCACCAGCGGGCATGCTGCAACGCGCGGGGTCACGAAAAGGCAGGGCGTCGCCCCCGACTGGTCCTTGCTGTTGGGACCCGCGAAGCCGTAGTTCTTCTCGTAATAGGTCGGCGGCTCATAGGTCCAGCCGGCGGCGAGTCGCTTCTCTTCCTTGCGCATCTTCCACAAGAGGTACCGCCCTCCCAGTGCGGCGGCGAGCCGAGCCTTGAGTCCGAACTCGGCGCAGATATCCTCCAGGACGGCCGACATCTTGGCCCACATCGCGCGGTTCTTGCGGTTATAGAGCCTCGTTGCCCCGATCAATGCGGAGAAAGTGGTCGCCATGCTTCGGGCTTCCCACGCGAAACGTCGCCGAATACGCGAGGACGAATGGTTCTTGTACCGCTTCCAGCCCGCCAGCGTGGTCCTCACAATCCGCGCCACGCTCGGACCGTTAACCTCGAAATCCCGCTCGAAGGCGCGCCGGAGGAGCTCGCCTTCCTGCCCATCCTTGATGTGCGGATGGCGGTAGTTGAACATCAACTGGCCATGAATGTCGCCGACGTGGTATTCGCTCTCGTCCTTCATCATGCCCTGGGAGGACAGTTCGGCATGGAGCGGGGTGCCTGGCACGGGCATGTAGAGCATGAACTGGTGAAAGTCCGTGTCGTAGCGGACGGCGTGGTCGATCACTTCGTCGATGTTCTCGGGCGTGTGCTCCTCCAGTCCGATGATGGTCGAGCCAAGCACGCGGACCCCGTGCGACTGCAGCTCCGTGACCAGCGCCCGCGCGTCGATGCCGTGGAGCTTGGTGTACTGGCTGTCCTTGCCCTCCAGCCCCATCCAGACCCAGGAGATCCCCAGCCCCACGAGCTGCTCGATGCTGTAGGAGCGCAGCACGCGGGCGGAGCTGAAGACCAGGAGCGCCCAGGCCTTGTCGTTCTCTTCCATCAACTCCAGCAGCCGCAGGGCCCGCTTGCGATGCAGCAGGAAGTTCTCGTCCATTACGAAGAAGGAGCTGACCTGCATCGTCTCTTCGAGCTGGCACATGATGTCGAAGATCTCATCGCCGGTCTGGTAGAAATTGGTGAACTTCCCCTTGCCCCCGAACATGGCCGAAGTGGAGCAGAAATTGCACCCCACGGGACAGCCCACCGACGGAATGAGCGTGGCCGCCACGTCTCCGGGCTTCTCCGTGAGGGTCACGCCCGCGTTCCGCGTCCCGATGGCGGAAAGTATCCGCGGGTGTCGCAGCGGCTTCTCCGTGTCCTCCCCCAGGAATTCCCTGAGCCAGCGGACCCCCTCGCCCTTGACGATGTGATCCGCGTCGATCCTCCCGTCCAGATCCGGCACGTTGGCGATGTGGCCCCCCACGAGGACCGTGGCTTTCGGCAGGTGCTCACGCACCAGCTCGCACATCCTCTTGACCTTCAGGATGTTGGGCAGGATGCTGCTGATGCCGACGATGTCGTACTCGTTGTCGCGGATCTCCTGGATGAAGCGCTCGAGCGTCGGGAAGTCCAGCAGCGTGCAGGGCGCTTCGATGTTCGCCTGCATGAGCATCAGCCCCCAGCTGCGATGGAACATTCGGATCGAAAACGGACCCTGGACCCGGGTGACCTGGTTGTGGTGCAACTCCATCGGGTTCATCACGCGGCTGCCGTATTCGTCGTCCTGCGCGTAGGGGCCAAATACGCTGCTGAGCAGTATCCGAGCGCGGGAGCCGAGAGGATGCACCGGCCCCTGGCCCACGTAGCTCTCAATAACGCGGCTTGTCACAAACATCCTCTCCTCGAACCACCCTTGATCCAGGCTCTCGCCCTGGACGGCGGTCTCACCAAGGCAACAAATTGGCTTCAACGCAGGGCGGGCGAGCCGATATACCGTCCATCTCCCATAGGCCCGCACCCGCAAAATCCATCTTCCGCAGGCCTTAAGCGTATGCTGCGCGCGAGGCTTTGTCAACGTTCGATTGCCCGCCACACTGCCGGCACACCGTGCCCCGCACCCCTCAAACCGGCCTTCGCCCGTCTCCCCACCGGGGGCGTTTGCGGCCGCGACAGGTGATTGCGCCGCGTCAACGGACGGGCAGAGAGCCAAGAATGCCCTGCCAGGCGCCTGATGATGGCCGATTCTGTGTGTTGGCCGCCGGATTGACACGTAATCCCGGGAGACCCCCGTGAAACTACGGTTGACAGAACAGTGCGGGGGAGGTAAAAGGGCACCGTTCTCGGAGGCGAAAGCCTCCTGCAGGGGCAAATGGGAAGGACGGGCTTGGAAGGAGCAATCAAGGCGGTGCAATACAGAAAAGCTGTCGGAGCAGACCTGTTGCGCGCGGAACTCGGGGGAAGAGGCGGCATTGAAGCTACCGGAGGTAGGTTCGCCGCGGGTACTTCGGAAGATTCCTGCTGAGGGAGAATGAAGATGAAGCGTGAAGGATCGCATCGAAGTTGGACGATGGCAGTGACGGTCGGGTTGACATGCTGTCTAGTGCTTGCTGCTGCGGCGGGCGTAATGGCGGAGGAGAATGCGGAAGCGGACGGGAAGATCCTGGGACGCGACAAGATCATTGCCCTCTACGGCGATCACACGGAGCAGGTCCCTTCCCAGAACCTCGACGGCTCTGGCATCGCATGGTACAAGTTCCTGAAGAATCCCGTGGACAAGGCCGCCGATATTCTAGCCGCTTACAAAGAAAAACCGGTTGTGAACATAGACGAGCTCGGCTGGGATTACGACGGGCCAAGCGACCAGAAAACGGCGGCGGTATTGAAGGCGGCGAAGGAGAAGAATCCCGACCTGAAGCTGTTGATTCACCAGATGCGAGGGCCTGTCGCCCCGGAGCTGGCGGCAACCTACCGCGACCTGGTAGACCTGGTATGGATGGAAACCTATGTAGACCCGACGGACCTCTGGGCGATCGCGATGCAGCTGAAAGCGGCGGAACTCAACGGCCTGGCGCACCAGAGCATAATCGCCCTCGGCGCCGGAAAATGCGCCCGCGATCAGGTCAACTGGGCGACGACGAAGGAGGAGATGGAAGAGCAGATGCGCTTTGTCAGGCTCGTGGCCCCTGAGTCGCCGGGCATAGCCTTCTTCGCAGTGGCCGGGAATTTCGCGAACAACGAGGCCGAGAACCCCATAACCATTGAGGACATCGGGGAAATATGCAGTCGGTGGGACGAGCTCCCAACCGACGGCAGCGGGCTTCGCCCGGAGCTGATTGAACTGGGCAAGACTTTCTCAAAGCGTTACGAGAAGCCCGCCCTTGTCTGCTCACCTACCTACGTATGGCCAAACTTGAGTCCCGGGCACCCCGGCCCGGACGGCTGGACCGGTTGGGGGCAGGTCGTAAAGCCGTACACCTTTCGGGTTCCCATTCTGAACATGGGTGAACGGGACGCAAAGGACGTGATCGTCCGGCTCCGAAATCCCGGGAAGGATGGGGATGTTTTTGCGAAGGGCATAGTGGACATTCCGGCCCGGTCCGTCGGCGTCGCTATCCTGCCAGTGATCCCGGGCCATAAATGGAAGACATGGATCGGCCGGTGGGAACTGCTCGTAGAAGCCCCCGGAAGTAAGGTCCTGATCTACAACTTCTCTTGGTACGAAAACTAGCAGGCTCAGGCGGAGAGAGCGCCGACGACTAGGGAACCCGGATTTCCCAGTTACCGATAGGCTCCACGAGCGG
>CAZXDF010000125.1:0-4481 GCA_964639345.1 uncultured candidatus Brocadiaceae bacterium
GAGGCCCTGCTCTACATGCCGACGCACACCTCGCGTGACATTGGAAGGGACTACCGGGCGGCAGGGATTACGCTGGAAACACCTCAGGGCAAGGCCGTATTTCATAGTTTACGCAGCACGTTTGCGACGTTGCTGGACCAGGTAGGGGCGAGCGAAAAGGAACAACAGGTACTCACGCGTCACCGCCCGAGGAGCCTGACGTTCGCACGGTACACAGAAACGACCCCAGAGCGGCTTCGCGTGCTTGTCGAGCTCGTCGGCGACACCGTATTGGGGGGGCGCAAGAACACAATATCAGCACAACGGAAGGCGGCTGGTGCAGAGGGTATGGTCATATACACTGGTGACCAAGAGACATGCACCAAGGGGTTTGTGGTGGAGGATACGGGACTCGAACCCGTGGCCTCAACAATGCCATTGTCGCGCTCTCCCAACTGAGCTAATCCCCCACCGGGGAATCCCATGGTAGTGCACCGGACCCGCCCCCGTCAAGGGCATCCAGCCTGTCGGGAAGCGAAGCGTCCACTTGCCAAGCGCCCCCGGCAGGGACCACAATACGGTTAGGTTCTGTCTGAGAAGTCCGTCGTCGGCCCGAGAGCGAGCGAGACCAAGCGGTTCGCGGAGCCCGAAGCAGGCATATCCTTAGATATGCCGATACAGGGCGACAAGGAAACGCGCCGGTCGCAGCCGGTCGAAGCCAGATCGGACTTCTCAGACAGAGCCTAGTGCTGCGACGTGAGCACGGAGCACAGAGTCGCTTGCGAGGGAGACCATGAAGGACAAGCTTCTCGGGATTTGTCAGGGCATTCCGGCGGACTACTGCGAGGTGCGGGTTCACGAGGGCAGCGCCACATCGGTGACCTACGCCGGCAAGGAACTCGAGGACATCGGCGAGCGGGCGGGGCGGGGCGGATGCGTGCGGGTGCTGAAGGACGGCGGCTGGGGGTTCGCAACGTTCAACGACATAGACCAGGTGGACAAGTACGCCGCCCTGGCCCTGAAACAGGCGGAGCTGGTCGGGGGCGAACGGTTCGAGCTGGCGCCGGTGGAGGCGCATGTCTCTGAGTACCGCTGCCCGGTCGGGATCGATCCGGGGGACGTGCCCCTTGCGGACAAGCAGCAACTGTGCGAGGGCTACAACAGTCTCCTGCTCGCCAACAAGCGCGTGCGCACGAGCAGCGTGGGCTATCGCGATTCGCACACGACGTGGTTCTTCGCGAACTCCGAAGGCACCTTCACCGAGCAGGAGTATATCTTCTGCGGCGTGAAGGTGGCTGCAATCGCGGTGGACGGCCGTAACATCCAAAGGGCTTACGAGTCCACCGGCGACCTGCGCGGCTACGGGAACGCGCAGGGCATGGAAGAGGCCTGCGAACGGGTAGTGAAGCGCAGCGTCGAGCTGCTGGACGCCCGGCCCGTCAAGGCCGGCACATACACCGTCATCGCGGACCCGAAGCTGGCCGGGGTGTTCGTGCATGAGGCGTTCGGGCATTTGAGCGAGGCCGACCACGTCTACGAAAACCCGCGGCTTCAGGAGATCATGAAGTTGGGCCGGCGGTTCGGGCCGGAGATCCTGAACATAGTGGACGACGGCACGCTCGAAGGCGAGGCGGGTTACTGCGCCTTCGACAGCGAGGGGGTTCCCGGCCACCGCTCGCCCCTCGTCCGGGAGGGGGTGCTGGTGGGCCGGCTCCACAGCCGTGAGACGGCCGCTTGCATGGGCGAGAAGCCGACCGGAAACGCGCGCGCCATCTCCTACAGCTACCCCCCTATCGTGCGGATGACCAACACGCTCCTGCTGCCCGGCGAGAGCAGTTTCGAGGAGATGCTCGAGCAGACCAAGGACGGCATTTATGCCATAGGCATGCTGGGTGGGCAAACCGATATGGAGATGTTTACCTTCAGCGCCGAGGAGGCCTACCGCATCCGAGGGGGCAAGCTGGCCGAGAAGCTCCGCGAGGTCGTGCTCACAGGAAACGTGTTCCAGACCTTGGCCAACATCGACGCAGTCGCGGGTGACATGAAGTGCCACGGTGGACTGGGCGGATGCGGCAAGGGCGGCCAGAGCCCCCTGCGCGTGGGGGACGGCGCCCCCCATTGCCGGATGCGCGAGGTGGTGATCGGCGGCCGCTGACGAAAGACGTTGGACACAGATTGACACAGATGGGCACAGATTACGGATACGTCAGGGCAAAGGGGAAGCCTCGACGCTTGTTCATGGGCTTGGTAGGGAAACGCAGGCGTGAAGTCGTGGCCTGATCTGTGGTCATCTGTGTCAATCAGTGTCTGATCCTTATGATTTCTCGCGAGGACTCGCGGCATGGCGAATGAGGCGGAACTGATCCTTGAGGAGGCGCAGAGGCGCTTCGGGCAGGCCGAGGTGTTCGAGGAGGAAGGCGAGACCCGGTCGGCGGAGTACGAGGACAACAGGCTCAAGCGCGCGAGCGCGCGGCAGTTCCGCGGGGTGGGGCTGCGCGTCATCCATGAGGGCCGCATCGGGTTCGCGTCAACCACGGACCTGCGCGATCCGGGCCGCCTGGTCCGCATGGCCGCAGAAAGCGCGCAGTTCGGCGAGAAGGCGGTTTTCGAGCTCCCCGGCCAACCTGCCGCTTTGGGCGACACCCCGCTCGACGACCAGGCCGTGCGCGATCTGACGCACGAGCGGATGGTGGAGATGGGGCGCGAGGCCCTGGAGAAAAGCCTCGCAGCCCGCGCCGAGTACCAGTTCGGCGCCAGTGTCGGCACCCGGACGGCCAGCGTCTGTATTCTCAACACTTCTGGCCTGGATGTCGGCTGCGCCAAGACGGACATGGCCGGCTCGGTGAGCCTCCAGGAAGTTTCCGACAGCGGCCTGCTCTGGACCTACGAGCACAAGGAATGGGGGCAGCCGTTCGACTCGCTCATTGATATCACCGAGGTGGCGCTGGACAAGATGCGCCAAGCGGCCACAATCGCCCCGGTCCGGGCGGAGACCCTGCCGGTGATCTTCACCCCGAAGGCCGTCGGCAACCTGCTTGACCCGATCATGATCGCGCTGAACGGCAAACTCGTCCACAAAGGCTCGAGCCGCCTGGCGGATCGGCGGGGGAAGAAGATCCTCGATGAGCGCATCACCGTCACGGACGACCCGACGATCCCCTTCGCGCCCGCCAGCACGCCGACGGACGGGGAGGGGCTGCCGGCCCGCCGCACGGGCCTGATCGAGCGCGGCGTTCTGAAAACCTACCTGCTGGACCTGCAAACGGCCGGGCTGCTCGGCATGGACCCGAACGCGAACGGACACCGGTCCTATGCCTCTCTGCCAAGGCCATCGAGCACCAACACGGTGGTCGAGCCGGGCGGCGACAGCTACGAGGACATGGTGGCGGGCCTGGAGCGCGGGCTGATCGTGGACCAGACGCTCGGCGCGGGGCAGAGCAACGTACTGGCGGGCGAGTTCAGCGTGAACGTCCACCTGGGGTTCCTGGTCGAGGAGGGCAAGGTGAGGGGGCGCGTCAAGGACTGCATGGTGGCCGGGAACGTCTACGATTTGCTGAGCAACATCGAGGCCATCGCGCGCGAGCGCCAGTGGATGGGCTCCGACCACCTGCCCGCCATCTGCGTCAGCAGCATCAAGCTCGCCGCGCAGGGGGGAGAATAGACACTGATTCACACAGATTCGCACGGATCACGACAACGGCAAAGACCGAAGGACACATTGTCCGAACGTCGTTGTCCTAATCTGTGATGATCTGTGTATATCTGTGTCCCCTGAATCCCGGCTGCCGTGTCGATAGGCCGACGGCGGGGGCGGGAGAATGGACACTGATTCACACAGATTCGCACGGATTACGACAACTGCAGAGACCGAAGGACACATTGCCCGAACGTCGTTCTCCTGATCTGTGATGATCTGTGTATGTCTGTGTCCCCTGAATCCCGGACGCCCTCAGGCCCTGTCATGAAGTTCGATGACGCTGCCGGAGATGAAGCGTCCGGCATCAGAGCACAGGAAGGCGACGAGTTCCGCAACGTCGTGGCAGTTAAGGTTCTCGCGCCCGCGCCAGTCGGAGAGGTTGCCGCCGGCGGCCTTGACGGCCTCCTCAAAGCTCATGAACGCCGTCAGCCCGGGCGCGATGCAGTTCACGGTCACGCCCCGGTTGAGCTCGCGCCTGCCGAACGCCCTCGTCATCCATGCCCTGGCGGCTTTGCCCAGGCAGTAGTCCGGCGCAGTGTCACGGACGGCATCGGTGAAAACCGTGTCGTGCATTCCGAGGTGGATGATGCGCCCCCATTCTCGTTCCCTCATGCCGGGCAGGACGTATTTCATGGTCAGAAACGCCCCGTCGATCTCCGCGGCGAGCACGGACCTCCAGTGGTCCGGCTCGATGTCGGTATAGTCCTGGATTATCCACCCGCCGCCGGCGTTGTTGACGAGGATGTCGACCTCGCCGAACGCCTCGCAGGCGGCATCGACCATCACTTTGACCTGCTCGCCGTCG
>CAZXDF010000126.1:0-3018 GCA_964639345.1 uncultured candidatus Brocadiaceae bacterium
ACTCGACCGGCAGGCCCTTTCCCAGGTTGTCACGTCACTTCTCTTCGCCAAACGGCGCGCGGCACGATGTCGTCGAAACGCCGCTCCTGCACCTTCTTCGGCCAGAGAGGGTCGGCAATCAGCCCTCGCCCGACTGCGATCAGGTCTGCCCGTCCCTCTGTCAGTGCCTCTAGCGCACGCTCCACCTCGTCCATCTCACCGACCCCGATGACGGGCACGCCAAACCGGCGAAACGGCTGCGCCAGGTCGGCTGGAGCTCTGTCGCTGGCCGGGGATATGTCCAGGATGTCAACGCCTTCCTCCACCAGCCTGTCGGCGAACGCCAGGCTATCCTCCACCGGGTAGCTGGCCTGTTTGACAGGCGTGTGACGGTACAGTAGCAGCCGGTCATTCCCGAGCCCACGCCGGCAGGCCCGAACGACCTCGATGCCCACGCGCATTCGGTTCTGCAAGCTGCCCCCGAACTCATCCACACGGGCATTCTCGGCGGGCGAGAAGAACTGGTTGAGCAAGAACCCGTGCGCCCCGTGAGGCTCGATCCCGTCGAAGCCCGCCGCAGCGCACACGCCGGCAGCTATCTCGAAGCAGCCTATGATCTGCTCGATCTCTTCCTGGCCAAGGTCAGCCGGTGCGACCCCTCCGCGGGTCCAACTCACCGGGAACAGCTGAACCGCCGCCAAGGCGCCGCCGTCGTGGATGGCTTTCACCAGCGTTCGGAGGTTCTCGGCGCTCAGTTCATGCCCGAACTGGGTCACGGGAGTTGCCTCCACGATCACAAGTGCGACGCCTCCCGCAGCATGCTCCCCGTACCACGAGATCCCATCGCGTGAAACGATCCCGCGGTCGGCGATCATCGGCGGCATGACGACCCTGTTACGGAGAGTATGGCCCTTGACGTCAAGCGGTTCGAAGAGAGGGCTGATCTTCACACTCATGAGGAACAAGCCTCCTTGCTGAGCCAGCTTGTGAGGCCTGAGAAGCAGACTACGCAAAGAACGGCCGTCAGGCAGGCCCCTGTGGGCCACCTCAGAAGGTTACCACCTGAATCCGGCGGGAACAAGGCACGCAAGGTCCGCCCCTCCTGTGACCTCCATCCGTAGAACTGGCCGGAAGCCAGCCGCGCGCGCTCCACAAGCACCGCCGCCACGCGTGTTGTCCTGCCCTGAGAGCCGCGCAAGTCTGCTACCAGATGATCCGCTTCACTTCGGGGACGAAGCGGGTCTTGCGGACGCCTTTTCCGGTCGGCTGGTCCTCATACAGCGGATATGCGATGCCCTTGGGGTCGATGGAGACGACGTTCGAGCCGCGCATAACCAGCTTGTAGGGCTTCCCCATTATGAGCCGGTGCACGACGCGCTCGGGCAGCGGGAAGCTCAAGGTGACGCGGTCGCCGGGCCGAAGCCAGCGCAGCTTCACGAGGTTCCCCTCCACCACCGCCGCGCGCTTCTCCTCCCCGACGCTCACCTGCACGTCCCTCGCCTTGCACCACTTCGGCATCCGCACCGTCACCCTCTCGGCGTCCTTGATGCGTAGCACCACCTTCCCTTCCGCGGGCAAGTAGCTGTCGACGTCGAGCCAGGGCGAGGCGCGGTTCAGAAGCAGGTTCACGCGCACCTCCTCCCCCACGCGCTCGACGATGCTGTCCCACACGTAGTAGAGCGTGCGCGCCCCGTTCGCGGTGCAGCAGTGCATGACGGCACGGGGCGTTATCTTGGGGCCATCCTCGCTCGGTACCACGTATAGCCCATCTTCGGGGCGCATCCAGCCGAAGAACGATCCCACCGATCGCGCGGCCACATCGCGCGTGTCCGTGTGGGGACGGTCGCCGGGCTCGCCCGTGAAAATGCTGTCCGGCAGGCAGTCGAGGAAGGCAACATCGCGCAATTGCCCCTCGGCGTACATGTTGCGCATCCATCGGTCCACGTCGTCCCAGTAGTCGCCCATGCCGGCTTTCGTGAGGCAAAGGGCCAGCGCCACCATGTCGGCCACCTCGCATATCTCGACGGTGGCGCCCCGCCAGGTAGCGGCATCGAAGACCCGCTCAAAGTCGCCGCCGCCCGGCATCCGCTCGGTGTAGAAGCCGATCAGCGGGTCGCCTATCTCCCTGGTCCACCGGTAGCAGGCGTCGACGCGTTCGAGCACCTCGCGGTCGCCGACCGCATAGGCGTACTCGAGGACGGCCAGCAGCGCATACGTAGAGCTGTGGAAGTGCCAGAAATCGTAGCGGCCGTCCTGGTTCTTGAACATCCGCTCAAGCGCCCACCGCGTCAGGCCCCGTGACAGCTCCAGCGCCGGCTCGTATCCGGTCACGCGGTAGAAGAGCCCCGACCCGTGCCCGAGCGCGCCGATCGAGTACATCATGCTGAAGAGCGGGTCGTGGTCCGCCAGGCTGCCTCCCTCGATGGGGGCCGAAGGCTCATCGGCGTCCGCCGGCACGGCCTCGCCCGGCCGGTAGCGGCCCTTCCAGAGGAAGCGAAACCCCTTCTTCTCGCGGGTCAGCGCGAGCATCCGGTCGACCTTGCGCCGGCCGATCTCGGCCCAGCGCGGATCGGCGTCCACCTGCGCCAGCATCGAGAGGGCCAACAGCATCCGCCCCTCTCCCCACACCTCGGCGAAGGGCCGGGGTTCGGTGAACTCTTTTAGGGTGTCGGTCGGGCAGTAGGTCAGGCCGTCCTCGCCGAGAAGGCTCAACTGAACCTTCAGCACCTCCAGGTCGACGTCCAGTTGCTGCGTGCTCCCCGAACCCAGCCGACAGAGGGCGAGCGCCTCCAGGAACTTGGGCGGGATGTTCAGGTAGGAGTCTGTGAGGTGGTTCTGACAGAGCCCGGCGGGTCGGCGCGAGAGATCGACGACGAAGCCCAGGGCCCACTTCTCGTGCGGATCCCATACGTTCGTGAGCGCGTTGATCGCCAGGGACATACGATCCGCCAGGTCGAGCGTGTCGGGCACATCGGCCTCGTAGCGCTCCCCCTTCGTACACCTCTCCATCGGATTGTGGTCGAGCATGTCTGTCCTTTC
>CAZXDF010000127.1:0-3733 GCA_964639345.1 uncultured candidatus Brocadiaceae bacterium
CTTGACCTGGAAGTGCCCGCTGGTCAGGGATGTTGAGCCGCAGTCCGTCCGGTTCTACGTCAAGGCCGCTCATGTCACGCGCGACATGGAGCCCGATGCGTGGGGGGAATTGATACCGGAGGAGCCGTCTTATGAGTGGGAAGAGATGGTCAGGTACGACCTCCGGGCCGAGGAGATGCATATTTTCACGCAGGGCGAGGACGAGACAGCGACGTTCGTGTACATGGGCGATGTTCGCGGCGTGTACGGGAACGTCCAGCTCAACGCCGATGTGGCCGTCGTGTGGATCGACCGGGCGAGCGGGACCTATGAGGTTTACGCGCGCGGCAACGTGAAGCTCAGCAGGCGCCCGGGAGCCCCCCCGCCCGGCGCGGGTGAGCAGTTGTTCGTCGTCGGGGCGGAACACCTGCGGGCCGACTCGGTCTACATCCGGCCTGACCGCGAGCAGCCGAAGGGGCTGGCCGAGCGGGTGGAGATGCGCTTTCAGCCCCCGGCCACCGCGGAAACTCAACGGATGGTCAAGCAGGACGTCTACGTGATCAGGGGCCGCGAGGTCAAGGTCATCGACAGTCACAGCCTCGAAATCAGCGAGGGAGGCTTCTCCACCTGCCCCTTCGGCCACCACCATTTCGAGATAGCGGGCGAACGCGTGCGTGTGGTGCGCCACGATCCGAGCCTGTTCGTCCACACGTGGCAGCCCAGCATGCGGGCGGGCGGGGACGGGACCCGGTTGGCGGGACTTCCGTTCTTTGGCTATGACCTGGGCAGCCAGGAGGGCTTCCTGCTCTCGAAGGTCGCGGTGGGCAGCAGCACCAAGTTCGGCTTCTTCATCAAGACCCGCTGGCGCCCGACGCACCTGGGATGGGATCCCGCATGGCTCCGGAGCTGGACGGCGGACCTGGATTACTACGGCGACCGCGGCCTCGGGGTCGGTACGAGCTTCGAATACAGCTCTATCAGTCCCGACGGACCCCAGCGCGCGGGCGAGTTGACGGCCTACTATATCAACGACCGGGGCAGCACGGATGACACCGGCGTCGCGGTGCCGCAGTCCAATCGCGGGCTCCTGCACTTGGAGCACCGCACTCGGTGGGATGAACGCTGGCGCACCGACGCGGAGCTCTACTACATGAGCGACGAGGGCTTTCTGGAGGAGTATTTTGAAACGCTGCGCGAGCAGGACAAGCCGCCGGAAAGCTACGCGCTGACGCGCTATCGCAACGACCACCTGTGGCTGGGGCTGCTCATCAAGGAGCGGGTCAACGATTTCCTCACCCAGACCAGGGAATACAGCGTGGAGGCGCAGTGGATCGGCGTGCCCGTCGGCGGCATGGTCTACAACGCGTGGGTCGAGGGCGGGGCCTACGACCTGGAGTTGAGCGACAAGCTGCCGTTCTCCGACCCCCCGGCGCTCCTGCGCTTGCACACCGAGCACAGGCTGGCCCACCCGTTCAACGCCGGACCGGTCCGGGTGGACCCGTTCGTGCGCTTCCTGGCCACGTATGCGAGCAAGAGCGTAGACCCGAGCACCTTTGCTTTGAGCGGTTCCGTGCTGCGGGTGGGCGGCGGGGGCGGCGTCAGGGCGAGCATGGACTTCAGCCGCTCCTATGACACGGCGTCCGAGCGATGGCAGCTCAATCGGCTGCGGCACATCATGACGCCATACGTTCAACTGGAGGCCCTGCCCTTCATGTCGGCGGACTCGATGGAGTTCATCCAGCATGATCTGATGAGCCCGTGGCGTTTCAGGGGCAGCGGCCCATTCCCGGGCGTGGACCGGGTGGACGCCATAGACGAGCGTTACGAGGCGCGGTTCGGGCTGAGGCAGCGTCTGCAGACGAAGCGCCGGGTGGAGGGGGGCAGCGTGAGGAGCGTGAACTGGATTGAACTTGACGTGGCCGCCGTGGTGAGAAGGGACGATTCGGTGGGCGTGCCGGTTGACGACAACTTTATCGAGGCGGACCTGCAATGGCGGGTCGCCCCGTGGCTCGCCATCTATTCCGTGGACAACCGCCTGAGCCTGGGCGATGGGCTGGACATGTTCAACCTGGGAGCGGCCGCGGCGGTTGGTGAGCATTCGGACTTCCGCATCGACATCAACTACCTGACCGACCGTACCTCCCTGATCCGCTCCGCCCTCCAGACCAAGCTCAGCGACCGCCACGCGCTCATCGTGCAAGAGAATTTCGACCTGAATGCGGACGGGAGCCGGGCGAGGCAGATGGAGTCGCTGGTCATCCTGCGCAGGCTCTTCCACAAGTGGGTGCTCGACATAGGCCTCGAGTACGACAAGGGCGACGATAACTTCGCGATCCTTTTCGCTTTCTCGCCCCTGGAAATGGCGTTTTTCGGCGGTGCAATGCCGGAATACGAATGACAGGGCCGCTTGAAGATATCGTGCTGGGGGGGCAGCGCGAGTTCGGGGTGAGACACAACCAATGAACGCAGAGGCCCCCTTCCAGGCCCCGGAGTTGGTCGTCTGGACCGTCAGCGAGCTGACCGCACGGATAAAGCAGACGCTTGAGGACGGGTTCGGGGGCGTGTGCGTGATGGGGGAGATATCGCAGTGGAAACGGGCCGCCTCCGGCCACATCTACCTGACGCTCAAGGACGAGGGGGCCGTGCTGAACGCGGCCATCTGGCGGGCGCGTGCCGCGCGGGTGCCGTTTGAGCTGGAGGATGGACTCGCGGTGGTCGCCCGGGGCAGCATCGACGTCTACCCGCCCCGAGGCAGCTACCAGCTAATCGTCAGCGACCTCCAGCCCCGCGGGGTCGGTCCGCTGCAACTGGCCTTCCGTCAGCTCGTCGAGAAGCTCGAGAAGGAGGGCCTGTTCAGGCCCGAACACAAGAAGCGCCTGCCACCTCTGCCCCGGCGCATCGGCATCGTCACCAGCCCCACCGGGGCGGCCTTTGGGGACATCGTCCGGGTCATCCGCCGCCGCTGGCCGCTGGCCCACCTCTTTCTGCTGCCCGTGCGTGTGCAGGGCAAGGGCGCGGCCGAGGAGATCGCCGCTGGCCTGCGCCTGCTGGAGGAGCAGCGGGCGCACCTGGACCTCATCATCGTCGGCCGAGGCGGAGGGAGCCTGGAGGACCTGTGGGCGTTCAACGAGGAGGTTGTGGCCAGGGCCATCTACGACTGCCGGCTCCCCGTCATCAGCGCCGTGGGCCACGAGGTCGACGTGTCGATCGCCGACATGGTGGCGGACCTCAGGGCGGCCACGCCCACCGAGGCCGGCGAGAAGGCCGTGCCGGACGCTCGCGAGGTCATGGGCGATCTGAATGAGTTCGCCGGGCGCATGGCGCTCCTGCTGCGGGGGCAGACGAGGCACGCGCGCGCAAGGCTGCGGGCGCTCGCCGAACGCCCGGCGCTGCGCCGGCCGGAAACGCTCCTGCGGGACAGGGCCCAGAGCCTGGACGAGCTCCTTGAGGCGGTGCACACCCGCATGGCGCACTCACTTGCGCTGCTGAAAGAAGGGCTGCGGGCCGCCGGCGGCAAGCTCGAGGCCCTCAGCCCGCTCAGGGTGCTTGAGCGTGGATACAGCATCACGTTCGCGCCCGACGGCACGGTGTTGCGGTGCCCTGATGCCGTGCACAGGGACGACGAGATACGCACCGAGATACACAGGGGCGAGATCCGCTCCAGAGTGCTGGAGGCGAAGCCCGTGGAAAGAGGCATCATGCAGGGGGATGGGAGCGATGCGTAGGGATTGCATGAGGGCCACGCTTCTGATCA
>CAZXDF010000128.1:0-2655 GCA_964639345.1 uncultured candidatus Brocadiaceae bacterium
GCCGTCCGCGATGACATCGCCGGCCTGGACCTTCTCGCCCAGCCGTACGGTCGGGCGCTGGTTCAGGCAGGTGCGTTGATTGAGCGCGATGAACTTGTTCAACTCGTACTCGTGCTCATCGATCCGTATGCGCGAGCCGTCCACGTAGGTGACGGTCCCGCGCTCCTCGGCCAGAACGACCATGCCCGAGTTCCTTGCCACAGCCCGCTCAACGCCCGTGGCCACGATCGGCGGCTCCGTCCTGAGCAGCGGGACCGCCTGGCGCTGCATGTTGGAGCCCATCAGGGCGCGGTTGGCATCGCTGTGTTCAAGGAATGGGATGAGGCTGGCGCTCACGCCCACCACCTGCTTGGGGGAGACGTCCGTGTACTGCACCTCCTTCAGGGGAACGGCCACCACGTCGCCGCCGTGACGGGCCTGTACGGTGTCGCCGGGCTTCTTGCCCGCTATGTCCTGGTCGGCCGGACAGATGTAGAGGCCCTCTTCCTCGTCGGCCCTCAGGTAATGAACCTCGTCGGTGATCTTGCCATTCCTGATGGCCCGGTAGGGGGTGACCAGGAAGCCGAACTCGTCTGTCTGCGCGTAGACGCCCAGAGAGGTGATGAGCCCGATGTTGGTCCCCTCGGGGGTCTCAATGGGGCAGATGCGGCCGTAGTGCGAGATGTGGACGTCCCTCACGTCGAAGCTGGCCCGCTTGCGGTTCAGGCCGCCGGGCCCCAGGGCGCTCAGGCGGCGCTCGTGGGTGAGCTGGCTCAGGGGGTTGGTCTGGTCCACCACCTGCGAGAGCTCGCTTCGCCCGAAGAAGTAGTTGATGGCCGCGCCTACGGTCTTGGAGTTGATCAAGGTGCGGGGGGTGAACTTCTCGGGGTCCTTCAGGTTCAGCCGGTCCTGGACCGTTCGCCGCATCTTGAGGAACCCTTTGCGCAACTCGTCCGACGCCAGCTCACCGATCGTGCGCACGCGCCGGTTGCCCAGGTGGTCTATGTCGTCCACGGAGCCTTCGCTACCGCGCAAATTCATCAGGTAATTGACGGCGTCGATGAAGTCCTCGGGGCGGAGGGTCTGGTGCTCGATGGGCACGTTGCGGCCGAACTTCCGGTTCATTCGGAACCGGCCGACCGTGCCGAGGCGATAGCGGTTGGTGTCGTAGAACTTCTCCCAGAGCATCTCCTTGGCCTTGGCGAAATTGTACGGCGTGCCGGGCCTCAGGCGGGCGTAAATCTCCTTGACGGCGCTCTGGTGGTCCCCGCTCTTGTCCTCCCGCAACGTGTTGATCAGCAGCGGGTCGCCAACCCCGGTGATGACCTCCAGGGAGCGCAGGCCGGCCTGGGCGAGCTGCTGCGCGGTCTCATCCGTGATGACCTCGGCCGCCTTCACCAGCGTCACCTCGCCCTCATCGAGCACGACGGTGACGGCGCTGAGCTTGTCGCGCAGCTTGGCGGCCGCGGTGCCGGGGGTGAAGTTGATCTTCTGCATGTCGTAGAACAGCCGGATGATCGCCTCGTCGGTGGAATACTCCTCGCTCAAGGCCCTCAGCACGGTGGTCGCCGGGATCTTGCCGCTCTGATCCAGCCTGCAGGTGAGCACGTCCAGCCGGCTGACCTCCATCTCCAGCCAGCTCCCGCGCTCTGGGATGATGCGGCAGGAATGCTGGCGCCTCTCTCCTTCGGCCTCCACGGAGAAGTCACAGCCGGGCGAGCGGTGGAGCTGGGTGACGATGACGCGCGCGGCCCCGTTGACGATGAACTCGCCCCCGCCGAGCATAATGGGCATCTCGCCGAGGTACACGTTCTCCTCGATGGCCTCCTGGCCCTTGTGCAGCCTGGCCCGAATGCGGAACGGCATCCCATACGTCAGGCGCAGTTGCCGGCATTCCTCGGGGCTGTAACGGGCCTTGCCCAACTCGTAACCGACGAACTCCAGCCGGATGTCGCGCCGCTCGTTCTCGACGGGGAAAACCTCGCTGATAACCGCCTGCAGCCCGTGATCCGCCCGCTTGAACATGGGGACGTCGGCCTGGAGGAACCCCTCGTAGGACCGTCGCTGCAGCTTCGTGAGGTTGGGAATCTCGAGCTCGTCGCCGATCTTCGAGAAGTTACGTGGTTTCATATTCCGCGTGGCTCCGCTCCTTACCGTGGAAAAACGCCCAAAACTACGGCATTACGCCCCGCCCGCACAAAAGACCCCATGCGCCGCCACCGGCTGATCCGAGTCAGTTGCCCGAGAGAGTATTGCAGGCCCTAGCCCCCGTGAGGCTTGACCTCGGCGTCCGCGCCGGCCTCTTTGAGCGTCGCCGCACACTTGTCAGCGTCCTCTTTCGAGACGGCCTCTTTGATCGCAGACGGCGCGCTCTCGACCACGCTCTTGGCCTCTTTCAGGGCCAGGCTCGTCATGGTGCGCACGGCCTTGATGACGTTGATCTTCTTGTCGCCGAAGCTCTTCAGGATCACGTCGAACTCCGTCACCTCCTCTTCCTCCGCCGCCTCGGACGAGGCCGCGGCGGCTCCCGCAACGCCCACAGCCATCATGGCCGGCGCTGCGGCCGTCACCTTGAAGCGATCTTCGAATGCCTCCACGAGCTCGGCCACCTCGATAAGCGTGAACTCGCCAATCTTGTCGAGGACCTCAACCACTTTGGGCGAAAACTCTTTCGTC
>CAZXDF010000129.1:0-3318 GCA_964639345.1 uncultured candidatus Brocadiaceae bacterium
GTCACATCGCCCGAGCAGAACCGGGGCAGGTAGGCGTCCTTGATCTCGTCGGTGGCGAACGCGTTGATGGTCTCGGCGATGTCCTGAAGGCCGAAGATATTCATCAGGCTCGCATCAGCGCGGCTGACCATCTCGATGGCCATGGTGTAGAGAAGCACGGGCAGGTGGAGGCCCCCGAAGCGGCGGGGCAGCGTGTAGCCCATCAGATCGGCCGCCGAAAGCTGCTGGAGCGCCTCGCTCATGCCGCGTGCGTAGTGGACCTTGCCGTCGAGGAGCTGCGCGCCCTGGAGGTCGACGTCCTCGGCCCGGGGTTCTATGTAGTTTGCCGACATGTCGCCTACCAGCTCGAGCACGCGCCGGTATGAGTCGATGGCGTCCTCGTAGTCCGCCGGGGCGTAGTCGCACTGCCGGGCGTCGGCGTAGCCGCGCTCGTGCAGCTCGAGGAGCGCGCGAAGGTCCGTGTTCTCGAAGAAACCGACGATATCTTCGTTATCGGTGAAGAAATTGGGCACGGGCTCTGCTCCGGTCCTGAGCTACTTGGTGTTCGCCTTGTAGGCTTCGATGAGCTTCGGGACGACTTCGTTCAGGTCGCCGACGATGCCGTAGTGGGCGATCTGCATGAGAGGGGCATCGGGGTCGGTGTTGATGGCGACGATCTTGCCGCTCTCCTGCATGCCGGCGCGGTGCTGCACGGCGCCCGAGATGCCGCAGGCTATGTAGAGCTTCGGGCGCACGGTGGTGCCGGTCTGGCCGACCTGGTGCGGCTTGTCGATGTAGCCCGCATCAACGGCCGCCCGCGAAGCGCCCACCTCCGCGCCGAGCACGGCGGCAAGCTCGCGGATGAGCTTGAAGTTCTCCGCGCTGCCCACGCCGGCGCCGCCCGCGACGATGATGTTGGCGCCCTTAAGGTTCACGGTCTTCTCGGCAGAGGCGCGCTCGATGATCTCCACCAGCAGCGACTCCGGGCTCAGCTTCGGCTCCACGCGCACCAGGTTGCCCGTCCGCCCGGGCTCGGGGGTGCCCAGGTGCATGACGCCCTCGCGCACCGTGGCCATCTGGGGACGCGTCTCGGGCGTGACGATGGTGGCGATGATGTTGCCGCCGAAGGCCGGGCGTATCTGGTGCAGCAGCTTCGGGTAGCTCTTGCCGCGCAGCTTGTCCTCGTGAGGGCCGATCTGCAGGTCCGTGCAGTCGGCCGTCAGGCCAGCCTTCAGTTCGGAGGCGACGCGGGGCGCGAGGTCGCGACCCGTGGTGGTGGCGCCAAAGAGGACGATATCGGGATCGCCGTCACGGATGATCTCGGTGAGGGCTTCGGCGTAGGCCAGCGTCGTGTAGTTGGCCAGACCCTCGTGCTCGGCCAGGTAGACGTCATCGCAGCCGTGGGCGAACAGCGTCTCGGCCAGGGACCCCACGCCCCTTCCCAGGAGCGGGGCTCCCAGGAGCAGGGCTCCCACGCTGCCGCCGTCGAGTTGGGCCGCCAGGTCGCGGGCCTTTGTGATGAGTTCAAGGCTCACGTCGGCCAAGCCGCCGTCCTCGACTTCGGCAAACACCCAGACCTTGCTCTGCTGCGACATGCGGGATTGCTCTCTTCCGTCGTTGGGTTCGATTCCGGACGCCCCTCGAGAAGGCGGAGGCTCCGGCGCTTCAGTCGACGATGTGTTCGGCTATCAGTTCGCGCACCAGCTCCGCCAGCCCTTCCTTAGTCGGCTCGACGCGCCGGTGCTCGGTGGACACGAGTTTAACGCTCTCTACTTTCTTGACCTTCGTGGGCGAGCCCTTCAGGCCGCAGCGTCCCTCTTCGGCGCCGATCTTGCCAACGTCCCAGTGCTCGATGAGCAGACCGCGACTGCGGTAGGGCTCGCTGTCCTCAACGGATTCCTTGGCGAGTTCGAGGCCCGAGCGCGCCTTGCGGTATTTCAGCAGCTTCTTCGCCGCCGGCGGCCGGGGCTCGTTGGCGGTGCCCACGACGGTGAGAAGGGCCGGCAGCGGTCCCCTGAGCACTTCGTAGCCGCCCTCCAGATTGCGCCGGAGCGTGATCTTCCCGTCCTCGATGTCCTGGATCGTCTCGACGTAGGTGTACTGCGGCAGGCCGAGCTTCTGCGCGAGCTGGGGGCCGGTCTGGGCGGTGTCTCCGTCGATGGCCTGGCGCCCGCAGAAGACCATATCCACCTTTCCCATTCGGCGGACCGCTTGGCTCAGGGCGTAGCCGGTGGCCAGGGTGTCGGCCCCGGCCAGCTTGCGGTCGGAGACCAGCACAACCCGGTCGGCGCCGCGGTAGAGCGTTTCGCGAAGCTGCTCGGCAGCCGACGGCGCACCCATGGTCAACACCGTGACGCGTCCGCCATAGCGCCCCTTGACCTGGAGGGCCATTTCGAGGGCGTTCAAGTCCTCCGGGTTGATGATGGCGGGCAGTGCGGCGCGATTCACCGTGCCGTCCTCCTTCATCGCCTCGCCGGTCAGATTCTCGGTGTCGGGGACCTGTTTGATGCAGACAACGATGTCGTAGCCCATTTCTCAGCCTCGATATGCACCGATAGACCCGGGAAATCTCCATACAATGAACGGGCGCTGCCCTGAGCGCCCACCCTGGAGAGGCCGCCGAAAGAGATGGCCCGTCGGCAGCTCTTTAGGGTACAGGTAAGGTAGGGTAACGAATTGCGCTCGCCGAATCAAGTTCCCATGGGCTCGCCGCCTGCCAGGCCCTGCACGGGTGCCTGTGTGGGTGCCTGTGTGGGAATCACGTTGGCCGCCCGCAGGCCCTTGTCGCCCTCGACGACCTCGAAAGATACCCTCTGCCCCTCCCTGAGCGTCTTGAACCCCTCGGTGTTGACGCAGCTATAGTGAACGAACACGTCCTCCTGGATGTCGTCGGGTTCAATGAACCCAAACCCCTTCTTGTTGTCGAACCACTTCACAGTCCCTTCCGGTGCCACAACATGCCTCCCCCGGTCACAAGAAGCCTCACTTTGCGGGCACCCCCCACAGTCACAGAAATTGGCAGCCCGAGAACTACACTCCCAGAATAGGCCCACTATGTAACATAGTCAACAAGAATAGCTGCACATTTCACGTTGAGCGGCAGAGGGCGCGCAGCAGATCGGCCACGGAGTCCGCCACCGCCGTTGGCGGGTCGGGGAGGACCGTCGCCTGTTGGGCGCTCGTAACTCCCGTGAGCACCAGCACCCCGGCCAGCCCCGCCTGCCTCGCCATCAGCATGTCGGTCTCGGGGCGGTCGCCGACCATGATGCACTCCCGGGGCGTAAGTCCCAGCAGCTCAAGCACTTCCCGAAGCATGATACGAGATGGCTTGCCCACGAT
>CAZXDF010000130.1:0-6351 GCA_964639345.1 uncultured candidatus Brocadiaceae bacterium
GATGTCACGCGCGAGTCTGTCGGCATGGTCCCGCCACTCCGGGACGCCGTGTTGCGCCCCGGCATAGCCCAGAAGGTGCGCGCTCATGAGCGCGATGTTCGAATAGGCTGGAGAAACGGCTCTGGCGAACGCACCCTCCGCAGCAAGGCGCAGGGATATCATCATGTCGCTGACCAGGCTCCTTGGAACAAGCTCTGCGTACTCTTCGACTATAAGAGCCAACGTCGTCCCTATGAACTCGCGCCAATTGGGGTCATAGTCTTTCCATCGCACTGGCTCATCATAGGAAACGAACTCTTCAGGATTGCGTGCGAAGGTGCCATGGTATACCTTGTCCTCGTCATCCCATTGGTATGACAACGCCGTCCTGATGGCGCGGCATGCCCTATCTGCATCCCCGTCAGCGTTTCGCATCAGAAGGCCCAGCGCGTACCAGGCATTAGATCGTATCTCATATTGTCCTGTGTCCTTAACAGCCCGTGGCAGAAGTCGTCGTACGCCCTTGAGCCAGCAAACAGGCCCGCTGAGAGTGCCGAATTCGGGCTTCTCAGCCAGCCGAAGAAAGCCCGGATGCGCAAGAAGCCACTCTAGCCACGGGCTGTTAACATAGATGAGTCCGGAGTCTTCATCCCACCAGTAATCCATCCAGCGCATCGCAACCGTGAAATGACGGCGGGCGTGAGGGTTACAATTGTTGAGTTCATTCATCATTCTGTCGCATTGCGTATCTAGGTCCGACCACTGGTCGCCCGCTTTCTGCACCGCCTAGGGCTCTAGTTATTCCGCCTCGCGCACATCCACCCCCTTTGGGGTCCAGACGGCGAAAGGGAACCGCGCATTGATCGCAGCAGACCGAAGTCGCCGCTCTTTGAGAGGGCGATCAACCCTATCATCGGGTCTGTGTTCGCACTTGTCCTGGTTGCGATCCTCTCTAGGGCTTTCCGACATGCATCCGCAGGCGTGTGCCCGTGGCGAATGAACTCCACGACTAGGAAGCTGGCGCAGACTTTCATGATCTCCTCGCCAATGCCTGTAGCGGATGCGCCACCCGTTTCGTTGTCGGCATAAAGACCCGCGCCGATGATTGGGGAGTCCCCGATACGGCCGGGCAGCTTGTAGGGCAGGCCGCTTGTCGAGCACCCTGCCGCCAGGTTTCCGTGAGCGTCGAGCGCGACCAGGCCGACGGTGTCATGTCCCGCCTGCCCCCCGTCGCTCCACTCCTGCCACATCCGGCCGCTTTCGGGGGTGAGCAACTCCTGCCGAGCGAAACCGCGGGAAAGGGCGAATTCCAGCGCGCCGCTGCCCGCCAGCATGACGTGCGGGGTCTGTTGCATCACTTCCCGCGCCACGGAGATCGGCCGCGCGATGCCCTGAAGGCAAGCTACGCTTCCCGCTTGGCACGTTCGACCGTCCATGATAGCGGCGTCGAGCTCGACGATGCCGTCCGCGTTGGGCCGGCCGCCTAGGCCCACGCTGGCGACAGTCGGATCGACCTCGACTGCGTTAATGCCCCTCTCCGCGGCGTCGAGAGCACCGCCTCCCTCACGCAGGACTCCACCGGCCTCCTCAACTGCACGCGCGCCGAATTCCCAGGTCGCTATGGCTACCGGCTGCATGGGGCCCTCGCGACGAAGGGGAATAGGCGCACGCCGGAGCAATTCACCCACAAGCTCCGGGGGACGAAAGGATCGGGAGTGGTGCGAAGGGGGGGACTCGAACCCCCATACCTCGCTTGAGGTACTGGATCCTAAATCCAGCGCGTCTGCCGGTTCCGCCACCTTCGCACGCGCCCGCCGGTCCGAACGGAATCATGCTACCGGCAACGCGCGCCGCACGCAAGCCATTGCGCCAGGCCATGCCTGGTTGCGAAATCGCTCCTCTGGTAGAATGGGCGCGCACTTTGCACGCGGGAACGGGAGCAGCGGGAGAATGAAGCTCAAGGCGCAGGGCGCGCGCGGCGCAGACCTGGACGAGGTCCGGGCCTTGCTGCACGAGACTTTTCTGGACAAGAACTGGGAGCCCGGCGCGCTCGCACCCTTCTATCGCGCCTACGAGACCTGCGACCCCGACTACAGGCCGGCGCAGTATCGGTTTCTGCGGCTGCGGGGCAGGGTCATCAGCGCCCTGAAGGTCTTCGTGCGCCACCTCCATCACCCGGGCGGGCCGGTGCCGGTGACCGCCATCGGGGCCGTATGCACGCGCGAACGCCTGCGGGGCCGGGGGCTGATCAAACCCGTGATCGAGGACTCGCTCGAGTACTCGCGGCGCATCGGCGCGAGCGCAATGCTCATCGTCACCCCCCGGCCCAACTACTACCTCCGGCACGGATTCGTTTACTTCAACACGAACGCCTTCGAGGGCGCGATCCCGCACGTGCCGCCCGGGCGCGCCCGGATCGAGCCGCTGACGCTCGATGACGCCGCGTGGATGACCGAAATGCATAACGCGCACCCCGAGCGCTACGGCCCCATCGTGCGCACGGAGCGCTACGTGGCCAAGTGGGTGCTCGAGATGCGGCTGGCGCAGCTCAGCACGATCGGCCTCAAGCACGTCGCGCGCGGCAGGCCGACCGCCTACATGATCGCCACGGTGAACAAGGACGAGATCGCCGTGCAGGAGTCGGTGGGCGGCCCGCGTTCCGGGGCGGCACAGGCGCGGCTGCTTTCGAGCTTCCTCCGCACCGGCCGCACCAGGTTCGAGTGCCCATTCCCGGCCGAGCACACCCTCGTGAGATACCTGCGCGACAGCGGGGCGCGGCTGAAGCACCGGCGGACGGAGCGGTTCATGTACCGGGCGCTCAAGGACCATTTCCCCGTGCCCGGCGAGGAGTTCTTCTACTCGTTCGTGGACTTCGTCTGAGAGCGCTGTCGCCGCCTCCTCTCTCTCAATTGGCAAGCTCATACATTGACGCCATGCCGGACCTGCTCAATTACATGGTTCGCCAACCCTACTCGGACCGGCTCTTATATATCTGCTCCTTGCGCAACTTGAACCAGGTCCGAAGCCGGGCGAATTGCGCCTCCGCCCCGCTGTTCAACTTTATGAGACCTTCATAGTCGGTGAAATCGGGTGATATCCTCCAGGCCCCGTCCTGGAGGATCAAATAGAGGGGATCCAAATCGAAAGCCGGCTCCCCGTTCTTAATGCTTTCGTTCGAGACTACTACTGCACAGCTACCTTCCTGCTTGTATTCAATGAACTCAAGGCCCCACTCGCCGGACGCCATCTGATCGGACATCTCCTCCAGCTGGAGCGCTATATCCTGCTCAGGCGCGCCTTCGACTTTGGCGATCATGCCGCGCGCCTCAGAGAGCTTTCCGGCGTGCATGGCATCGCGGAAGCCCCGCGTTAGCTCAAGTGGAGACAGGTCCCGGGAAGCGTTGCTTCCGCAACCACAGATCAAGGGAAGCGTGAGAATCAGGCAGGCGAGCGCAGATGCTCTGTGCATCGAGAAACCTCCCTCCGCGCCAAAAACCCCCGAGCAATACCGCCTTCGAGGTCACTCCCCATCCGGCGGGTCATACGAGGGATAGTACCCGCCTGCTGCAGGGCAGTCAAGCACAAAATCAGGCCGAGAGCGCGGGGGCCACCTCATCGGGCGGTCGGCATCAGGAGTATCGACCGTGCTCCATAGCGGTGAAGAACATCGCCTTGACGTTCTCGGGAGAGATGTCGGTTTCGATCTTGTGGGAGGCCGCCACAATGTAGCCGCCGCCCGCACCGAGGGTGTCGATGCACTCCCGCGCGTCGGCCGCAACATCGTCGGGCGTGCCCGGCACAAGCACCCGCTGCTCATCCACCGAACCGTGGAAGACGAGCCGGTCGCCGTACCTCGCCTTCAGCAGCCTCCGGTCCATCCCACGGGGGGCCGATTGTATGGGGTTGAGCGCGTCCACCCCCGCGGCGATCATGTCCTCGATAATGGGCTCGATGCCGCCGCAGCAATGCAGGATTGCCCGGGCCCCGAAACTGTGGCAAAGCTCCGCGCGTTCCCTGATCAGCGGCAGGACGAACTCCCGGCATGTTTCCGGGGAGATGACGAGCCCGTTCTGGGTGCCCAGGTCGTCGAATATCCACATCAGATCGAGCGCGCCGGCGGCCGCCTCGAACTCAAGCCGCGCGAACTCGAGCCAGTAGTCGCAGACCTTTCTGAGCACGGCGTGCACAAGCTCCGGCCTGAGCGCGATGTCGATGAACATCTTCTCGAGCCCGAGCAGACGCCACGCATCGTCGAAGACCGCCGCGGTCTGCCCGGCCACCGCGCGGCCGGAATGCCGCAGCGCCTCGTCCCGCAACCCGGAGAAATCCCAGTCCTGTCCCGGCTTCGGGAACGGATAGTCCTCGACCTCCGCCACCTCCGCGACATCTTTGAGGGGAGCATCGACCACATCGAAGAAAACGTCTCCCGCGGGCACTTCCACCCGCTGCCACGTGAGGCCCCAGTTATCGAGCCACCTGCCCGGGCCGGCCTCCTCGACGAACAGGTGGCGCGCAAACACTCCCAGGTTCGCCGGCTTCGGCACCGGCGAGACCACCCGGATGTCGCTGCCGAGGTACTCGCGCAGAGCCTCCGCGTCGCTCAGGCCGAACGCTTCCGTCAGCATGGCTTCGGCATCCGGGGTCGCCTGGAAATCGATCGGGCAGCGGTCGGGCAGCTTCCCTTCAAACACGGCGAGGACCCGTTCTCTGCTCGTCATCGTTCACCCTTCCGCCAGGACCGGGACGACCTGCGCCGCACCCTCGCCAATCTAGTTGCAGAACGGACTTCCCCATTGACCCTAAGAACTCTGTGGCACCATGTCAAGCTGTCAACTCGCCCTCCGGCCCCGCCAAGGCGGTGCGCCCGCGCGGCAACGGATCGGCTGCGGGAAACAGCCGGCATTCCGGCACATGCTCAGGCCGATTGATCGGCAGGTGTCCTTGCCGTACACTGAGCCCCCTGGAAAGCCGCCGTCAATCAGTTATGATTCGCCCATCGGAGGAAACCGAAAGATGCCCTTGGTTCCGGCCAGGCAGATGCTCGAGGACGCCGGGAAGAACGGGTACTGCATCGCGGGATTCGACGTGTTCAATCTCGAGCTGCTCGACGGGGTGCTTCGCGCCTGCGAGCGCACAAGCTCGCCCGTGATGATCCAGACGAGCTTCATAAACTTCGACTTCTACGCGAAGGAGTCGCTCTGCCGCTCGGTCCTCTCGGCGCTAGAAGCGGCGACTGTCCCGGCGACCTTTCACCTGGACCATGGCTCGCGCGAGATGTCGTTTGAGCTGATCGTCGACTGTCTGAAGCTCGGGTTTCCGTCGGTGATGGCGGACGGCTCTCACCTGCCGCTGGAGGAGAACATCGCCCTCATGCAGCGGGTCGTCGCGGCCGCAAGGCCCCTCGGCGCGGCGGTGGAAGGCGAACTGGGGCAGGTGAGCCGCGACCCGAGCGCCGGCCCCGAGCAGATCGAGGCGATGATGACCGATCCGGACGAGGCCGCAGAATTCTCCGAAAAGTCCGGCATCGACTTCCTGGCCATCAGCGTGGGATCGATCTCGGGCTGTTTCGACACCAAGAGGATAGAACTGGACTTCGACCGGCTGGAGCGAATTGCGCAGAGAGTGCCAATCCCCCTCGTGTTTCACGGTGGCACGGGCATTCCGGACGAGCAGATGCGCAGGGCCATCGGCCTCGGCGTGGCGAAGGTGAACGTGGCCCACGGGCTGCGGAAGGCATTCGTCGACGCCGTCCGCGCCGGCCTCGGCGCGGGCCCGGAGTATGTCGACCCCCGCCCCGCGCTTGCCGAGGCGATGAGGCGAATAGAGGAGTATGTCGAAGGGAAGCTGGAGCTGTTCGACAGCGTCGGCAAGGCGCGTTGAATCCCGACCGGTCGCAAGCGCGCGATGTAGCTATCGAGTCTCGTGCAAGCAATGTCTGCATAAGCCCAATGCACGGCGGGTGCCAGCCTACTACGCCGAAGCAGCTTGGGCTGCGAAGGCCGGACGGACAAAGCCGCGAGGCTTGTCCGTGCCTCAGAGATCCCTCTGGGCGCCGGCGTAGCACGGGTCTGCGGAGTAGGCTGGCACCCAGAAAGTTACTTGTCCCGGCCTCATTGCTGGCTCGCTGAAAGCACAACGGGAAAGCAGTTCGCGGGCAGGCGAACTAGTGCTTTGTCAACCTTGCTTTGACGGGTGCGACTGCCACACCCCCGTGGGTAGCGCCGCCGCCCTCGGCGGCGCCGGAGGCGAGACGCCTCCGCTACCCTGAATAAGTGGAACTCCTCGCCCCGTCATTTCTGACTTGACAAAGCACTATCCGGCCCTTCCCTTCGCCAGCTCGACATACCGGCCGTAGCGCTCGTCCCACCGCGC
>CAZXDF010000131.1:0-4418 GCA_964639345.1 uncultured candidatus Brocadiaceae bacterium
TTCTCAGTGCACGTTGGCTCGAGTTTTCGGGGCGGCCGACGCTCGTAGCGCAGACGGTGTTGACTGCCGCCCCTGGGTTAAAGCGTCCAGGGCTGATGATCCCGGGGCTCAAAAATCCGGCTTTCCGGCCGCGCTTCTAGCCTCCTGTTGCCGGTGTGCCAGCCTACTCCGCCGATGCATCCTGCGCAGCAGAACTGCTGCGGAGCACGGAAGCAGCTCTGCTGCGAAGGCCGGACGGACCAAGCCGTGAGGCTTGTCCGTGCGTTCCACAGCGCCCTTGGGCACCCATGGGCTTTCCGCACGCAGCATTCAATAGCCGGCCAGGGTCTGCGCCAGTTCTGCGCAGCAGCGCTCGATGAACCCGCGCAGCCACGCCAGCATCTCGCCGGCGCCCTCCGACACCGCGCAGCGCCCGATTCCCTGCGCCTTGAGAAGCGATGCCAGGTGCGGGGCCAGATCGTCCCAACCCGGAAGCACCCCCGGCTCGGGAAGCGGGATCGGTGCGAACAGGGCCAGGTTCCGCACGAAGCTCAGCCGGGCGTAGGCGGGATGGACGTCGACGCGGGTCTCGTTCCAGAGAAGGCGGCTCACCGGGTGCTCGCCGCCGGATGGGCCGCCGCGAAGGACGCGCCGCACGGTGTAGAAGGTGCACTGGCGGGTCATTGCCCCGGGCTCCCACAAGTCCACGCCGGGCAGCCGGCCGTAGAGGCAGACGTTCACGACGCGCCCGAGCCCGTCCAGTGCATCCCAGCAGTCCCGCACGAAGCCGTGCAGCTCGGCCTGCACGCGCTCGACCGGGGCCCCCGCCCGCACAAGGTCCCTCAGCGACTCCCGCGCCCGTTCCGCCCCGCTCAGGCGCTGGGCGATGAATGCGAGCAGCTCCCCCAAGAGTTGCTGCTCCGGTTCCGCGAGGGCCTTCTGCCCGGCCGCGCGAAGGTCTTCTCCGGCGACGTTTGCCATTGCTCTGCCCCTTCCGCCGACACCTCACCGCCCCCATTGTATCCGTACGGGCCGGTACATGCCGCGACAAAGAGCGTTTCCCCTTACCCCCGGGTGCAAGCTGTGATAGAATCCGGCTGCGTCGGCGGAGAGCGGCCAGGCGTGTGGGACGAGCACGAGGGCGACTCAAGCGACATGCCTACGATCCATGCCATCCGGTTCGAAGCGCACCTGAGCGCCGCCGCCAAGGATTCCGGCGCGGGCCTGAAGCCCGTGTACGCGTTCACCGGCCCCGATGAGGCCCTGAAATCGACCTGCGTGGCAACGCTGCGCGCCGCGGTCGAAAGCTCCGACATGCCGGGGAGCATGGTTAGGGACATCGAAGGGGAGGCCTCGGCCGGTGCAGTGTTCGACGAGCTGCGCACGCAGCCCTTCATGGGCATGCAGGGCCTGAGGGCGGTGGTCGTGCGCAACGGGGATAAGTTCGTGCAGGCCCATGCCGACGCCCTCAAGGACTACCTGGGCAGCCCTTCCGCGACGGGCGTGCTGGCGTTGTGCTGCGGGAAGCTGGACGCCCGCACCGAGCTCGGCAAGGCCATCGGGAGCGTCGGCGTGGTGGTGGACTGTCGGCCGCCGAGCTGGAACGATGCCAGGGCATGGATCGGCGAGGAGGCCGCTCGTCATGGCAAGAGGCTGACGCCGCCGGCCGCCCAGGCGCTTCTGGACGCGGCTGGGCCGAACATCACGGCCCTGGGGCAGGAGATTGAGAAGTTGAGCCTGCACGCGGGTCAGGCGGACACGATCAGTGAGCGCGACGTGGAGGAGTTGGTGCCGGAGAGCCGGTCGCGGTCGATCTTCGACCTGAGCGACGCCATGGCTCGGCACGATCCGGCCCCCGCGCTCCGGCTGGTGCGCGGCTTGCTGCTGCGCGGGGACCGTCCGGAGCGGATCGTGGGGTTCCTCGCCGGCCAGACCCGCCGGCTCTGGCAGATCAAGGGGTTGCTGCGCGAGGGCATGAACGGGAAGGAAATCCAGCAGGCCCTGGGCATGCGCGACTTTGCCGTCCGCAAAGCCGTCCCCCGCGTCCAGCTGCTCTCGGACCGGTGGTTCGCCGAACGCGTCGCGTTGCTGTGCGCTGCCGATACCGAACTGAAAACGACATCGCTTCCCGCCCGGCACCACCTCGTCTGGCTCACCCGCCTGCTGGCTGCCCTGTGCGCATGAAACGCGCGCGCACAGCGGGGGGTAATCTGCGGCCGGCTACTCGGCTAACTCGATGCTTTCCATAAGCTGCATGTCCTCAACGTCGTCCAGATCGTCGAAAAACCCCTCCCCCTCGGCGTACTGGTCCATCAGGCTGTCCCGTGGGCTGAGGATCAGCTCCCGGTGCCGTTTCTTGATCAACCGCAGGCGCTCCTTGAGCATCGCGCTCCTGTCGAGCGCCGAATCGATGTCGGTTCGCCTCGTTTTGCGTCTCATTTCAGTCACCTCTCGACCAGAACTAAAGAGCAAGCCGCCGCCACGCCGCCGGACTGTCGCTGTAAGCACACGCTGACAGCGCATGAGTGCTCAAGGGAAAATGCAGCCGGCAGTGGAGGCCGCCCCTCTATCCGCACAGGCTCAGAACTCGGTCAGCCATGCAATATAAACTGTCAAACACACAACCCCTCGGGGCCACAAAAGGCCTTGCAGTTTATATCGCAACACATCCCTTGTCAATACCTATTCTCGAAATTTTTTTCGCCCGCCTAACCGTAGACCCGCGCCACGACCTCTGTGATGGCATCGAAATCGCCCTCCAGCGACCGGTACAGGCCCCGGAACACCGGGTAGAAGGCATCGTATATACGCCGGGCTTCGGGGCCTGGTTCACACGCCATGACGGTGTTGATGCAGGCCTCACACGCCTCTTCTACGCTGCCCCAGACCCCCGTCCCCACCCCGGCCAGGAGCGCCACGCCGTAGGCCGGCCCCTCCTGCGCGTTGATCGTGCACACGCCCTGCCCGTAGACGTCCGCCTGCATCTGGCGCCAGAGCGCACTCTTCGCCCCGCCGCCGGAGAGGCGAATCTGGTCGATCTCCACACCCATATCGCGGATGATCTCCAGCGAGTCACGCATGCCGTAAGTTATTCCTTCCATCACACTTCGGATGAGTTCAGGCCTGCCGTGGCGCGGCGTCAGCCCGATCCAGGCGCCCCTGGCGTTCGGGTTCGCGTGCGGGGTCCTTTCGCCGGTCAGGTAGGGCAGGAAGATCAGCCCTTCCGAACCCACGGGGGCCCGGGCGGCCTCGGCATCGAGGATCTCGTAGGCGTCGACGCCCTGCTCGGCGGCCTGTGCCCGCTCCTGCTCCCCCAGGACATTGCGGTACCACTGGAGGGACCCGCCCGCGCTGAGCATGACGCCCATCACGTGCCACTTGTCCGGCACCGCGTGGCAGAACGTGTGCACCCGCCCCCGGGGGTCGGTCGCCACCTCGTCGGCGAACGCAAAGACGACCCCGCTCGTGCCGAGTGTGGCGCTGATGACGCCGCGCCTGACGATGCCGTTGCCCACCGCGCCCGCGGCTTGGTCGCCCGCGCCTCCGACGATGGGCGTGCCGGCCGCTATGCCGAGTTCACGGGCCGCCTCGGGCCGGACCTGCGCCGAGACCTCGTGGGATTCGTAGCACTCGGCCAGCAGCGCCCTGTCGATCTGGAGGAGCCCCAGCAGCTCGTCGCACCACGCGCGCTTGCGGATGTCCAGCAGCAGCGTGCCGCTGGCGTCGCTCACCTCGGTGGCGAACGTGCCGCTCAGGCGCCAGCGCACGTAGTCCTTCGGCAGCAGAATCTTCCGGCACCGTTCGTAGTTCTGCGGCTCGTGGCTGCGCACCCACAGGATCTTCGGCGCTGTGAAGCCCGTCAGGGCGGGGTTGCACGCGAGCGCGATGAGCCGCTCATAGCCGACGGTCTCGGTGATCCGGGCGCACTCGGCGGCGGTGCGCTGATCGTTCCAGAGGATGGCCGGCCGAATGACCTCGTGCCGCCCGTCCAGCATTACCAGGCCATGCATCTGGCCGCTCAGGCCGATGCCGCTCACATCCCCGCCGTTCACGCCGGCCCGGGCGATGACCTGCCGCACGGACTCGCACGTGGACGTCCACCAGTCCTCCGGGTGCTGCTCGCTCCAGAGGGGCCGCGGCGCGTAGGAGGGGTGTTCGGCGGTGGCCGAGGCGAGCACTTCGCCCGTCTCGTCGCAGATGAGCGTCTTGGTGCCGGTGGTGCCGATGTCCGCACCGATCAGGTAACCCATCCCTATTGTATCTCCACTTGCAGCGCGCCAAGTGCGCCGACCGACGGGCCTAGAAGCGCGGCCGGAAAGCCGGATTTTTGAGCCCCGGGATCATCAGCCCTGGACGCTTTAACCCAGGGGCGGCAGTCAACACCGTCTGCGCTACGAGCGTCGGCCGCCCCGAAAACTCGAGCCAACGTGCACTGAGAA
>CAZXDF010000132.1:0-13153 GCA_964639345.1 uncultured candidatus Brocadiaceae bacterium
CGGATGCACGCCAGCAGCTTCCCCGACGCCATCCGGCCGATGCTGGTCTCATAGCAGTTCCCGCCCAGAAAACCGGGCCCGGTGTTATACCCCGTCGGCCCGCTCCACGTCCGGCCGCCGTCGGTCGAGCGGTGGACATACTCCGGATCGTTCCTGTGCGGAAACCTGGACTCCACGGCGACGACCAGCGTGTCGTCCGGAAGCCGACACAGGCTGCTCCCGACGTGGCGCACCGGACATTCGACTGGATTGTCGATCTCGCCGATCTTCTCCCATGTTCGACCTTCGTCCCCCGACGTAGAGACGGATAAGTTGGGGCTCTCAGGACCATCGGCTCGCGCGCCGACGAACGTTCCGTTACTGAGAATCGCAAACGGCGCATTCGGCCCCGAAGGCCAGGGCGAGTCATACGCCTCCCAGCTTCGCCCGCCGTCCGCGGACTTCGACATCTGGGTTCCCTGGCTGACGTATATGGTCCCGTCCGGGTGCAAGCAGACCTGGACGCGCTGCGTGTGGCCGTCGGGGTCGTGGGCCAGGCGGGCCTTCTCGACCGGAACCTGGGTGAGCTTCCCGGCGCGGGCGTGCAGGACGTACTGGCCGGCCTGCATCGCCGCCAGCTCATCGTCTGACGGCTCGGTCAAGCCGCCCATGTTGAACGTCGGCCGCACTCCTTGCAACGCTTCTTCCGACCCGTACGTCCACACCTCGCCCTCGTTCCTCGCAGTGCTCATCATTGTTTCCTTTCCAAGACTTCAGTTCGCCTTTCGCCCCGGATACCGCGAGCGTCGCGGCCTGGGCGGCGGCAGGAGGGGTCGATGACTTCCCATAGACCATCCGGCGGAATCGGTTTCGCCATGACTGCGCCATCCTTTCGTCTGTGGAAGACACCCTTTGTCCCAAGAACCGCACGCCAAAGTCAAGTCGCCCTTGCCCAATGCCGCTCATCGTGTCGGAGGCCCCAGTTCCCCCGGCACGCAGGCACATGCGGTGTCCAGCATGTGGAGTTGGGGCCTTGAGAGGGAAGGAATGAGACGGGATGGGTGAAGAGCGGGGCCAAAGGCAGGCGCTGTTTCCGCCGAAGCCATGGGGTCCCTTCTTGAGCGCTTCGCACGGCTGGCGTTCTCACCGCCGGGCAGGAGTATCGGTTTGTGGCGCGCATTGCCACAGCGGCTTGCCCGGACGGGATAGAGACCCAGAACACCAACGAACACGCCGCCCCCCGGACAGCTCACTGCCGGTCGCGCCTATGCTGCCGGCACGGATCATCCGGCTCGGCGTCGCCGCCATTGTCCGAACCCGCAACAGGCCTCATTCAATGAGTCTGATGGCGCGACTCTGGAATGCGTCGATCTCGCTCCACTCGATGCGGTTCGACGACCCTGACAGCTTCAGAGACATGCTCTCTGCGTAGACGCTTCCGTAGATCGTGTTGCTCGCCCCCCCCCACTTCAGATCGCCGTTGGGCGCGAAGAATACGCCTCGGAAGGTGTTGTTGGAGCCTGAGATTTCGAGCGCGAAATCATCGCCAGGCTCGGTATCGTACGTGATGACGAAGGCCAGATTCGAGGCCGGATCGGCGCTCGTCCACTCGGCGTTGCTCCCTGATATGAAGATCTGCCCCGCCACCACGAAAGTGGCGCTCCCGCCTATCTCGCCGCTGATGATGAGGTCTCCCGCGACGTATACGACGCCGTTGAAGCTCAGGTCGGAGCCGCTGATCTCCAGTTTGCCGTGGACATAGCGGTCCCCGCTTATGGTCTGGCTCGAATCCGAGTAGACCAAATCGCCAGGGTGGTGCGTGCCGCCGCTCGCCGTTGCCCTGAGCTCATCCGTGTCCACAGGCGGCATCGGGAGAATGCCGGCGGAGTTCTCGACCTGTCCGAAGCTGTTGCCGCCGCCTTCGTTCTGCACTGAGCCGTTGGCGCTCAGAGTGCCGGTGACCGTGTTGTCAGACCCGCTGAAGTGCCAGCCCGAGTTGGAATGCGCGCCGCCCACAACCACGTTGGTGCTGCCCGCAACCTCCGGGGTGGCCTCGCTGCTGAACACGGCGAGAGCACGGTCGAATGGGACCCCCGATGTCAACGACTCGGCGGCAGCGCCTGCCCCGATATTGCTCCCCGCTACTCCCAGGACGGGTGCGAAAAGGAAGGGCTCGCACGTTGTCAGTTGCACGCTGATCAGGTTCGTGTCGCCCTTGTAGGGGTGTGTGAAGGTGAAGCTGACCTCCTCCATGTTGAGGCCCATGAGCGCGGCATTATCCATCGCAAAGGATTCGGCCTGTGCCTCCGCCAGGTCGACATCGGGAAGGCAGGCAGCGCCGGCAAGGGCGGCCGCATCGCTGGCCGACTGCAACTGTGCCTTGCGCATATAGCCGAGGCCAACGTCCGCCACAAGCGCGCATAGGGCCAGGAGCGCGATAATGCCGGCCGCCCCCAAGACGGAGACCTGGCCGCGCCTGGAATGCATGCAAGGCACCCGGCAGCTTCTCAACAGATCGCACGCGTTGGACATCCCAATTACTCCTCACGAGGGTTCCAGCAGTTGACTTACGCAAAGATTATACCAAATAGCACCGGGCCAGCGCATTCCCCCTTTTGTCCCGGGGCCTGTCGAGACAGGATTTCATGCACACCGCATAGCTTGCTGTTGAGAAGGATGTCACATATCTCAGTAGAGATAGCTTCTGCTCTTCCAGTGCCGCCAGTGCCGCTCGGAGCAACGGTCCACAACCCGGAAGCTGTCTCAAGACGATTCAACAGGGCACACCGGGTCTCTTGGCCGCGTCCAGGCACAAGGGTCCGATAACCTACGTGATCGGACCTTTCAATCGCCGATTTGTCACATGGGCCAGAGTGATCTTGCCTGAGCCCAGGACGCGTGTCTATACATTGTGGCGCCAGGCCTCCGACGCATGAGAAGCGGCATTGCGGGAGGGGGCCGGGCGGCGGCCAAGGAAGGACGTTGCACACGCGCAGGTCTGGCCATAGTCAAGAAGCAGAGGCGGTCGGCCTTGCAGCGCCGCCCGTGTACAATTCACGGGCGCGAGGCAGACCACAGGCGGGAGAGCGTCCGGACTCCTGCGGGTTCCCGGAGCAACATCGCTACGGGTGCTGCCGGCGCGGTTTTCCGCCGCCCTTCTTTCCGCCAAGAAAGACGACGCCGAGGCCGCCGGCGATGAGCATGACCCCCGCGGCGGGCAGCAGGAAGGAGAGCGGGCCGGTCGGTCGAGGCCGTGATGCAAGCTCTTGCTGCGAGTTGGTCTGCCAGTCCCTCACTTCGGCGTCGCCAACCTGTCTCTTCTCGAGCGCGTCGTGCCCGAAGGCGTACAGTTTGCCGTCGTGGGCGGGAAACAGGAGCACGGATTTCCCCTCAGCTTTGAAGATGGAAGGAGAGGACCAGAGGGAGATGCCACGCGTCTCGTAGGGCCACAGCGTCTTGCCGGAAGCGAAACGCGCGATTTCCTCGCCGCTCAGGGCGTCGATGGTATAGAGCCCGTTGTCAAGGGAGTTGACGAACACGCTGGGCCGTCCGGCAATGGTCCCGACAGCCGGGGAGGCGATGACGTATTTCTGGGTGGGGAACGTCCACTCGCTCTTGCTGGACTTGGCGTGGATTGCATGGAGGTTGCGATCGCTGGAGCCGACGAAGATGCGCGGCTTGCCGGCGACCTCGGCTACCGCCGGGGTGGACATTATTTCGTGGCTGGCCTTGTACTGCCAGAGCTGCTGGTGGGTGCGGGCGCTGAAGCAGCGCACCATGCCGAAGCGGTTGGCGATGATCACGACGGGCTGGCCGCCGAAGTGCGCGAAGACCGGCGTGGCCACGATGACGTGCCCGGTGGTGTGGCTCCACACTCGCGCGCCATTTTGGGGATCGATGGTGTAGATGGTGCCGTCATCGGACCCGACGAACACCAGGGGCTTGCCGTCCACCTCGCCCCAGCAGGGAGAGGTGAGGGGCTGCGTCGAGAGTTCCGCCCGCCAGTGGGGCTTACCGGTGAGGGGGTCTATGGCGAACAGTTCCCCGCGCTGCACCGTCCGCAGGGCGCGCCTGTCGCTGTTCCACATGGTGGCGATAAGGGTTGGACGGCCGTTCAGCTCGGCTATGAGGGGGGAGCCGGCGATGCTGGCGCCGACGGTGTAGGCCCAGGGGTAGGTCTCGAAGACCCAGAGCTTCGTGCCGTCCCTGGCGTCGAGGCCGTAGAAGCAGCGGTCGCCGGATGCCACAAAGACCATGGGGCGGCCGTCGACCACCGCGAAAACCGGGGCGGCGTTGATGATGCAGCCGGTGGTGAAGCGCCAGATCTCTTCCCCCGTGAGCGCGTCGAGGCAGTAGACGTTGCGGTCGTAGGCGCCGACGAATATCCTCATCTTCTCATCGACCACCCCGGTGACGGCACAGGCGGACCATGCGCTTGCGCCCTCGCAGTAGGCCCAGACGTGAGTGCCGAGGTCGAAGGTCCAGAGCCGCGAGAACGGGGGGCCGTCGAAGTCGACCGGCGCTGTGCCCTTGCGGGAGTTATCGGCGTGGAACGTGGGCCACGCCACCATGTCGTCGCCGTCCCCGGCGGGCTCCTCGGCGGAAAGGACGCCGGCCGCCAAGAGCAAACAGAGCCCGAGGAACATGAGTTTCTTACGCATCGGACTGACTCCTTTCCAAGCGCTCAAGCGTCTTCCGTTCCACGGGCCAGCCTCTCTCTGAGGATGGCCTCCAGCCTTCCGGCGGGGGGGCGCCGTCCCATGGAGACGACCAGGCCGTCAACGATGACGACGGGGGTCATGATGATGCCGTAGTCCTGCGTCGCGGGGTCACTGCGATGCAGGACTTCAACTGTAAGGTCCGGCAGCTTTTCGCTCAGCTTGGCGAGCACCTTTCGAGTGGCGATGCACTCGGAGCACGGCTTGTCGGCTTCGATCGTCGTCACGTCCGGCGCTCTTGCGCTGCTGGCGTCCATGTCTCATCCGACCGCAGGTGCGACGCGGTTCCTCCGCATTGTGCGAGTCCAGACCACGATCAGGCAGACAAACAGTATGGCGGCGGCGTACAGGGATGAAGGGTCCTGCAGGATCGTGCCCGCGTCGGGGTCCTGGCACGGGCATGAGTAGTCGCCGTAGAGGCTGCCGAAGACGTAGCCGATGGTGCCGCCGAGGAATATCTCCAGCCCCTCGTAGACGAGCGTCTTCTTCCAGCCAAAGATACGCACGAGCAGGATTGCGCCGGGCAGCGAGACGCCGGGGCCGTTGAGGAGAATGGCGAGGGCCGGCCCCACGGCGATAATGTGGTCCTTGAGCATGATCTTCGTCAGGGCAACTTCCGTGAGCATCGGGAAGTACATGAGCGAGCCAAGGAATGCAGCGAGGTAGCTCGCAACCATCGTGTTCGTGCCGACCAGCGGTTTCACGGTCTTAATCAAAACGTAGCCGTAGGCACTGGGATAAGCAATCTGCACGAAGCCCAGCACGAATATGACCGGCAGCAGGATGGGCAAGACGCGCAACATGAACTTGCCGGTCTGGCGGACCCATTCGACGATGTCGTCGCGGTCGAACCAGCGGGGGATGTAAATCGCCATCAGCGTCCCGACGATCGCAAGGACCGGGAGCTTGAGCTGCCGCGGGATCCCCGGGCTGCCGAAAAGCAGGATGGCCAGCAGCATGCCGAACAGCAGTGCGACGTGGGTCCGGGATGGCCCGCTGGCGCCCGGGTGCCGCTCGGCCTGGTCCTGGGGGGCGGTCTGGGCGGCGAGTTTGGCGTGCCGCGCGGCATCCTCACGCCGGAAGATGAACTGCATGATCACGCCGCTCAGGATGGCGCATATGGGCACGGCGATCATGCGCCACAAGCCCATCTTGATCCCCACAACCTGGAAGACCCAGACGAGCGTGACGATGTTGATGGCAGGCCCGGCGAACAGGAACGTGAACGTGGGGCCGATCCCGGCGCCCTGGCGATGGATGCTGTCGGCAACTGGCACGACGTTGCACGAACACATCGAGACCATGAAGCCGGAGAAGGAGGAAACCAGGAAGGACTTTATGCGCGAGGCGCCGTAGCCAAGGTAGCGCATCACGTGAGTGTGGGTGACGAACACCGGTATGGCGCCGGCAATCAGGAACGCCGGCAGCACGACTGGCAGAAAGTCCCAGGTCAGCAGGCAGCACTTGAAGACATCGACGATCTTGCTCACGTCCATGGCAATCAACCCCTGCAGCGGCAAGCCACAATCAGAGAATCGGACGATTGAGTAACGAGGCGTTCGGCGGGTGAGTCCGCTGATGCCCGCTATGGGGCCGCTTCTGGCGCCCCGTCAGTTCAATCCTCCGCGGCTATAGCTTCGATACGCGTCGCGTAGCGCAAGCCCACGGACGGCGCGCGGCACGCGCACCTCGTGCGCCCGCGCCGGCCCGTGAGACCCTGCACGTTCAGTCCTCCGGCTTCGTCTCTGCGAGGGCCTGGACGACTGCGGCCTCGAGTTCATGCTTCTCCCATCCTGTGCCTGGCTTCCTCAGGAGGCGGATGTTCTTCACCCCGCCGTCGATTTCGACGTCCACCGAGTACTCCCCATTCAAGAATATCCCGGCGCAGGTCAGGCCGGTGGCGCGCCACTTGTCGTAGCCTCCTCCCGGCGAGGTGTCCCTGAAATCGATTATCTCGACCTTGACGGAGTCCCCGTATTTCTTCGAGAGCGACAGGACGAAGTCAGCGATGTACTGGTGTTTTTCGTTGAACGGGTAGTAGGCCTGGAGGATGACTTCTTTCTCCGCCTGGACTGACGCAGGCTCCGGCAGACCCGGATCGCCGCTCAGGGTCCCTCCCTGTATCATGCGCCACTTGTCGAACTCCTTCCTGGCGGCCGGACTGGCCAGGAAGTCCAGGAATTGCTGGGCCAGTTCCTTGTTCGAGCTTGCCTTCAGGACGACTCCCGGCGTTCCAATCTCCGGCATTTGCGCATCCTTGAGCAGATCCGTCACCGTGACGATATCGGCCGAGGCAATGACGTCCTCGCCGGGTTGGAGGTCTTCGTAGAGACAGGAGCGATACATGATGGCCGCGTCGACCTTGCCCTCCATGACGTATTTGCGCGCCATCCGACCGAGTTCCGTGTACTCCACCTTTCCCTCTATCTTCTCCCAGACCCCCATCTTCTTGAAGGCCTCAATGGCGAACTTGCCCGCTGAATTGATGTCGGGCTGTGGCATGGCGATCATTCCGATCCTTTCGTCGAAAAGATCCTCCACCGATCCCACGCCGGCCGGATTCCCCTTGGGGACGGTAACAATGACCGTGTCGCTGCTGACTATGCGCATCGACCCATCGACGACGAGGCCGGCATCCACGAGGGGGTTGGTTTCCAGGGGCCCCGTTCCCATATACACGTCCGCGTACTCCCCTTTATCCAGGATCCTGCGCTTCTGGACCACGGAGTTCCCGCTGTCGAACTCGAAAACTACGTCCGGATTGGCAGCCCTGTACAGATCGAGCACGTCAGCGAAGGGGGCAAAGATGCTGCAAGGCACGATAACGACCAACTTCTGCTCGGCTTTCGCGGAGCCGCTGCCTTCGGCCGTTTGGGTTTCCGTCTCTTCCTTGCCGCATCCGCCCGCCGTGAGCAGGGCGGCGACTACGAGCCCCAGCATCAAAACCATACCGACTCCAAATCGATTCATCTGGACCCTTGACATCTGTCAGGACCTCCATCTAACGAGTAGTTGCGGATGCTCCCGGTTGGAGCATAGCGGGTTGTTCAGCCGTTTCTCCGTCTCTCTCCCAGACAAAACCGCACCGATCCGAGCACTTGCCGCAGGAGATGCAGCTCGTGCGGTCCACCGTGCCTTTGTTCAGCGCCCCCATCATACACACTTCCGAGCATTGAGCACAGCCGGAGCATTTCTCCAGACCGGTGAGACGCACGGGCGCGTAGCGGGCCATCCATCCGAACGCGGCGCCCATGGGGCAGAGGTACCGGCACCAGGCCATCGGGACGACGAAACCTGCCAGGATAATTGCCAGAAGGGCCACGAGTGAGGAGTAGTCCACCTCGTCGCCCATGAGCGTGCACCACGGGCTGGTGACAAATACGCCCAGGACAGACAGGCCCACCCAGAGCCCGAGAGACCCGAACCTGGCCTTCCTGAAGCCCGCATCGTGTCGCTCATAGGGCAGCAGAACGAAAAGCAGCGCCAGGAGCACCATGCCCCAGACGGCAATGACGTTCTCCACGAAGAACTGCGTGCCGGGACGGACCAGGTTGGCAAGCCAGAAAACAAGTACCACTGTGCCTGCCAGGATGAGATAGCCGGCCACCAGGCGCCCCGTTCGGCCGAGCCTGGCGCGCATGCGGCCGAACGCGCTGAGAAGCTCTGAGATGAAACCCAGAGGGCAGGCCCAGCCGCAGAAGACCCGGCCCATCGTCAGCGTGATGGCCGCCAGCAGGACGAACATGCACAGATTGCCGAATGCGAATATGTCGTTCGTTCCCAAGGCCTTGAGCCCGAAGACCCATCCCCGTATCACGCACAGACATCGGTGCAGAAAGATGATGAAGAAGAACGTGCTGGAAACCTGAGATACCCTGCGCAGGAGTTGCACGCGCCATCCTCTGAGGAGGAGGAATCCCGCGGCGGACAGAATGACGAAAAAGATCACAAAGGGAGCAGCGTCGATCCAACTCTCCATGATCGGCAGAAGGGGCTCCTGAACGATCTTGAAAAGGGGGATCTTCATTCCGATCTCCTTCCTTCATCTGTCTCGTGCCCATTTCCGTTGTTCTGGCCATCTCCCGCGTCGGATTCGATCACGTGGAGGCTCTCCGGCGGCAGATGCACGAACACGTCGGAACCGGCCGTGACCCCAAGGGCGGCGAAGGCGCGGCGGGGCACCAGCGCAAGCAGCTCCACAGAGTCCGTGGCCACGCGCACACGCACATCGAACCGCAGGTCCGTAACCTCGCGGACCCTGGATGGGAAGATGTTATTGCTCCCGTCCCGGCTCTTGCGAATCTCCACGTCCTCGGGCCTGATGCACACGGACGCCGGCCCGCAGCGAACGCTCCTGTCAGCGGTCAGCGTAATGTCACCCATGCGGACCAGGCAGGTGCAATTCTCTCGTCCGATGCACTCGGCATCGAAGATGTTCGAGACGCCGAGGAATTCCGCGACGAATCGGCTCTTCGGATGCCAGAATACCTCTTCGGCAGGGCCGGCCTGAACGATCGAGCCGTTGTTCATGACCGCCACGCGATCGGCGAGCGAAGCGGCCTCGTCGAAGTCGTGCGTTACGTGAATAACCGGTATGTTCAGGCGCGCCCCGATCCCCCGGAGCAACTCCTTCACAACCCGTCGCGCGCGGCTGTCCAGGGAGCTCAAGGGCTCGTCGAGCAGGAGGACCTTGGGCTCGACCGCCAGCGCCCTGGCCAGGGCGACCATCTGGGACTCTCCTCCGCTTAGCCCGACGGGGCTCGAGCGTTCGGCGAGGTAGCGGATCCCGAGCATGTCGATCATCTCTTCCGCGCGGGCGCGCCGCTGGGAACGCTTCAGCCCCCGGTAGCGCAGGCCATACTCGATGTTCTTGCGGATCGAGAGGTGTGGGAAGAGCGCGAAATGCTGGTAGAGGAGCGAGATGTGCCGCCGCTCGGGGGGAAGGCGGGTGATGTCGCGGCCGTTCAGAACGATGCGGCCTGTCTGCGGGGTGTGCAGCCCGACGATGCTCTCAAGCAGCAACGTCTTGCCCGATCCGCACGGGCCGAGGATGACGAGGTACCCCTGTTTCGACATGTCCAGCGACACGTCGCGCAGGGCGAAATCGCCCCAGGATTTGGAGATATTCATGACCTCAATCATGGCGCATTCGCACTATGGCTCAACTCAGGTGGCTCAGAAAGGCGCTGGCCGGGCGTTCCTTGCCCGCCGGCTCCCGCGCTCCCCTTGAAGCCGCTGAACAGCGGGCCCAGGGGCGTGCCCTTGAGCCAGCGCAGGAGCACGAAGCCCCACAGGCAGACGATGACGAGGATCACCGTAGCGGGACGCGCCTCTTCGAGTCCGCGCTGGTTCCACTTTTCGTAAGCGTAGGTTGCAACGGTCAACGGCTGCGAGGCCATAACCATGAGGCTGCCGACCTCGGAGATGGCCCGCCCCCAGGTCAGCAGGGCGCCGGTGAAGATGGCGCCGGAGGCGAGTGGCACGGAGACGCGGAAGAAGGTGCTCAGGGGCGACGCGCCGAGCGTGCGGCTGACGTTGTCCAGCTGCGGTCCCATGTCGCGAAAGGCGTTCGTCGCGCTGCGTATCAGGAAGGGCGAGCTGACGAAGATCTGGCAGACGATGATCCCGAATTCGTGCCCCGGGACCTCGATGCCGAAGTGGCCTTTCAGAAACTTGCCGACGGGCGTCGCGGGGGCGAGCACGAACGAAAGGGCTATGCCGACCACGGACTGGGGGATGATTATGGGAATGTCGATGAGGCTGTCGATGAACTGCTTGCCCCAGAACTCCAGCCGGGCCATAGCGTAGGCCAGCGGGACGCCCAGGACCATGATGACCGCCGTGGAGATCGTCGCCGTCTTGGCGCTCGTGATGAGGGCTGCGCGGAACTCCGAGTCCTGCATCGTGACCATAAGCGTCTGGGGCTTGGTCTGCAAGCACAGGTGGACCAGCGGCACAATAACGGCGGCGACGAGCAGAAACCCCACACTGAAGCAGAAGAGCATGAAGCGGTTCTGGCGCTGAGGATAGAGGCGAACGACAACGGTCAGCAGAAAGCCAAGAAGCAGCGTGGTCTGCGTCCAGTAGGGGGGAACCAAAACGATCGACAAGAAGAGGACGACGAACAGGCCGAGAAGCAGAGTCCAGCGGAAACTGGCGGCGTAAAGCATGCCGAAGATCCCGAAGACCACCGCTCCCCTTTCCCCGCCGAGCACGGCGAAGCACATCACGAAAAGAATCAGGTACCCGCAGACGTAAGCGATCGTGCGCCTTCCGCCGAACACGCGCTCATAAACGAACCCGCACCACAGCGCAAACAGGTTCGTGGCGATCAGCACGGCGTTGGTGCCCCTGCCGACGATTTGCGGAAAGACCAGCACGTGCAAGAGGACGACGCCGGCGGCGGCGGCCACGAAGGCCGGGCTTACGCCTGACTTTCGGAGCGCACCGACAAGGAAGCCTGGCACTCTGGCTAACATCCGTAGCACACCGACGGCAGCGGCAAAGAATCCTTGCTTTCTGTCTCGTCTTTCCTGCACGTTCACTCGGGCTCCATGGGCGCCATCAGGGGCTGCAGGGACTCGGGCGCGGCCGAAAGGTTCGTGCACCTGGCCGGGGTCACGGGATCCTGAAAGTTCCTCTTCATCACTTCGGCCCCTCTCGGTCCGAGCAGCAGCTCGAGAAAGGCCTCGGCATCCTGCGGGTTGGGCGCGTCGGCCACGATGCTGATGCCGTAGACGGCGGGCTTCCCGATCTTCGTGATGGTTGTTCCGGGCGTCTTTCCCTCGATCTCGATGCTGACCCGGCCGTACAGCTCGGCGAACTCGCTGCTGCCCAGGTCGATCTCCGCGGGCAACTTGATCCATTCGAGCCGCTGCTGCATCGCTATGGACATATACGTGAAGATGTAGTCGAGGCTAAGGGATTCGAGCATGGGGATGAGCTCGTTGACGTGGGGGCGGATATTCTCCTCCGGGCAGTTCTCGACCAGCCGCTCGGATATCTTCTCCCCTCCGCCATCGTCCTCGTAGTAAAGGTCCGCCAGTTTCCACACAAGGCGCGTCCGATAGCCCACGGGCGCCTGGTTCGGATCGCAATAGCCATATTTCACGTCGTCACGCAACAGGATCTCGTACCAGTTGTAGGCGCCTATTTCGGTCTTGTAGCGGCTTTGAATGGCGTAGGCGATGACGACGTGGTTGCGCGCGAAAGCGGCGGACCACTCCGCATCATTCGGAAGGAGAAGCTCTTGCAGAAGGGCTTCGTCGGCGCTGGCGACGATGTCCGCCGACCGATGGACCTCGGTCACCTTGTGGATCGCAAGGCGGCTGCTGGTCGATTCGCGGACTACGTCCACCCCGGGGTGCTCGGCCTCATAGATTCGCTCCAGTTCCGCGAACGGCAGGGCGAGGCTGGCGGCGTGGAAGATGACGAGCTTTCGACTCTCTTGCTTATCACAGCCCGCCTGAAGCGTGCAGAGGGCCGCCAGCGCGAGGCAAAGGAACGAACTTGCCCATGAACCCGACAAACACCGTCGGCCGGGCGCCGACGCAGTGTCGTGAGGCCCAGGATGCTGATTCACGCGGGTCTGCACTTGTGCCTTCGCGCTACGTCCCGAGCGCTGGCAGGCAGAGCTTCGCGGCTGCTGACCCATTGGATCCTTCTAATCTGATGAACCGCGAGAGACAGACCGTCGACGGGCAAACGCCGGGGGTTCCATTGAACTCGTCACATTGCGCCTTGTGCTCAATCATATGATAACTCATCAGTTTGAAGCGTCTCGCACGGAAGTGTGAAGAATCAGTGAAATCGCACGGAGTTCTCTTCCGGAAAGTTTCCCGCGGCAGGAAGCCCACGCGCTTCCCTGCGACGGAGCCTCGAAGAGCCCCCGTGCCGACGCGTGGTGGCCGAGGCGGATTGGCACGTGGGCAAGGCCTCGGTGGGGCAACGCAGGAACCCGGGGGCGGCGGCCTTGTGCGGGCCGGGCCTGCATCGAAGCGGCTGGCGGAGGGCATGGTTCTTTTTGTGCTTGACAGATATCTCCAATTAGTATAGTATGCAAGTATCTAATAGAGTAGTTCGTCAGCGGGTCAGTCTACATCGTCCAAGGAGGTTGAGATCAAGAACCAATACCGAAGGTTCAAGGATGCCATGTACGAGCAGTTCGCTCGAATCGGCAAGGCCCTGTCGAGTCCAAAGCGACTGGAACTGCTGGATCTCCTTTGCCAGGGCGAGCGTAGCGTCGAGGCCCTGGCGAAGCTTGCCGACCTTACGGTCGCCAACGCCTCGCAGCACATTCGCGTGCTCCGGGCCGCCCGCCTAGTGGAGGCTGAGAAGAGCGGGTTGTACGTGAACTGCCGGCTGGCGGACCTGGAAGTCTGCGACTTGTTTCGGGCCATGCGCGGGCTGGCCGAGACTCGCCTCGCTGAGGTGGAGCAGATCACGCGCCGCTTCCT
>CAZXDF010000133.1:0-11017 GCA_964639345.1 uncultured candidatus Brocadiaceae bacterium
GATCCCATTCGACCGTGCTCTCGCCGTGTTCAGCAGCGAGGCCACCCCGGAGATTTCGGGCAGCACCAACGTGGTTGTGGGCGGTGCGCACTCCAACTCGGGCTGGTACTTCAGCGGGTCTGACAACACGGTCACCGGCACTCTGAGCGCCAACGGCACCGTGCAAGACGGCGGCGGCGGCAACAGCTTCGGGACTGTCGATAACGCCGCCGGCTTTCTCCCAATGCCGCCCGTGGATACGGATGAGGCCAGGGCAACGGCGAACGCCGGCACGCACCACCTCGGCGATTTGGTCTACTCGGATTCGAGTCAGGTCATAAGCGGGAACCGCTATGTCCACGGCAAACTGGAGATCAGCGGCTCCGACCTGAGCTTCGACGGCGTCGTGTACGTCGAGGGCGACCTTGTCATCAGCGGCGAGATGGGGGGGAACGCCACTTTCGTGGTGGAGGGGCAGATCAGGCAGCAACGCGGAGTGGACGAGCGCCGATGCGGGCTCGAATCTGGCCTTCGTCACCACCTACGATACCGAGCCTGACGGTGATTTCGCGCTCGAAATCTCAGGCTCCAACAGCATCTTCCGAGGCGTATTCTTCGCACCCAATGGTGACCTGAAATGGGGGGGCGAGCAACACGATCTACGGAAGCGTCTACGCAGAGAGCATGTCTCTGGGGCTGTCCGGGTCGTCGAACCGCATCGAGTGGACCGAGATCGAAGCCTTCGAGGGTCGCACCGTCAGACTCGTGGAATAGGGGCCTCGGCAGACCGTCCGCATGCTGCCCGGCGTCGGGAGACTGCCCCCCATGCGGCGTGGCAAGTTTGAAGGGCTTGGGACAGGCGCGGCCGGGGGTCAGATATCGGCTGCCCAACCAGGCTCCGGAACCGCAACGTCCCGCGCCCCAAGCTCCCGCAGCGCTTCGGCGAACGGCTCGGACTGCTCCGGCTCGCCGTGCACCACGAAAGCCCGGTCCACCTGCGGGCCCATCTCCCGGAAGTAACGCAGCAACTCCTTACGGTCGGCGTGGGCGCTCAGGGCCTGGATGCTGTGGACCTCGGCGCGCAGATCGTAGAGGTCGCCGAAGATCTTGATGGGGGTTTCCTTATGGACCATGCGGCGCCCGAGCGTGTGCTCGGCCTGATAGCCGACGAAAAGGATGATGTTGCGGCTGTCCTCGACGTTGTTCTTCAGGTGATGGAGGATGCGCCCGCCCTCGCACATGCCGGAGGCGGAGATGATGATCATAGGTCCGGCCGTGGTGTTGAGCTTCTTGGAATCCGCAACGTCGGTGATGCAGACCGTCCGATCCATGCTGAAGGGGTCCTCGTGCCTGCGGATGAGCTGGAGGGTCTCGCGGTCGTAGCACTCGGGATGATCGTCGTAAACCTTTGTCGCACGGGTGGATAGGGGGCTGTCCACGTAGACCGGAATGTCGCACATCCGCCCTTCGGCCCAGAGCTCGTGCATCAGGTAGAGCAGTTGCTGGGTGCGCCCGACGCTGAAGGCCGGGATTATGAGGCGCGCCGAACGCTCGGCGACCTTGTGGCATAGCTCGACCAGGCTGCTCTTGACGTCCTCCTGCTCGGGGTGCACCCGGTTGCCGTAGGTGCTTTCGGTGATGAGCAGGTCCACGTCGGCGGCGACGACGGGGTCCCGCAGGATCGGCATCCCCCAGCGACCCATGTCGCCGGTGAACAGCAGGCGTCGCATCGTCCCGTTTTCGGTGATGTCGATGCTGACAAGGGCTGAGCCCAGCAGATGGCCGGCGTCCCGGAAGGTGACCACCACTCCCGGGGCCACCTCCTGCGGGGTCTCGTAGCGCAGGCGCTGGAAGCGCGCGAGCGTCGCGGGTACATCCTCCTGCCGGTAGAGGGGCTCAAAGAGGTTCTTGCGCTGGCGGGCGCGCCTCTTGTTGACGTATTCGACGTCGCGCTCCTGCAAGTAGGCCGAGTCCCTGAGCATGATCTCGCACAAGTCCCGCGTGGGTGGGGTGGCGTAGATCGGCCCGCGGAAGCCCTTTCTGACCAGCGTGGGAAGGTTCCCGCTGTGGTCGATGTGGGCGTGGCTGAGCACGCACACGTCGACTGAACCCGGCTCGAACGGCAGGTTTCGGTTGCGCTCGAAGGCCACCTTGCGCCTGCCCTGGTAGAGCCCACAGTCCAGCAGTATGCGCGTGCCGTTCACCTCCAGGAGGTGCATGGAACCAGTAGTCGTCCTCGCCGCGCCCAGAAACTGAATCCTCATCGCCTCTCCTCGCCAGTTACCGACGCCCTGAAACAACCGATGAACCGCCACCTTTATACGCGCAGATAGGCCCGCGATGTCAAGGGTCCGACGTGCTGAAGCCGCTATATTGCTTCCCTGATTCGCTTTACTGGCCTGTGGGTGCTGGTAGAATGGACCCCGCATGGACACCGCGTGATGCCATCATAAGGGGAGGAAAGATGCAATACCGCAAACTCGGGCGCACGGACGTGCTGGTCAGCACCGTGGCCATGGGCTGCTGGGCCATCGCGGACCCCGACATGTGGGGTCCCCAGGACGAAAGCGATGCCGTCGAAGCCGTCGAGACGGCCCTGGAGGCGGGGATCACTTTCTTCGATACGGCCGAGATCTACGGCGCCGGGCGCTCCGAAGAGTTGCTCGGCCGGGTGCTCGCCGGGCGGCGGGACCAGGTGGTAATCGCCAGCAAGGTCTCGCCCGCCCGCCTCGCGCTGGCCGACCTCAAGGCCTCCTGTGAGGCCAGCCTCAGGCGCCTGCGCACGGACTACATCGATCTCTATCAGATCCACTGGCCGAACCGGGACGTGCCCATCGCCGACACCATGGGCGCCCTCGAGGACCTGAAGGCCGAGGGCAAGGTGCGCGTGATCGGCTGCTCGAACTTCGGCCCGCGCGACCTCCGCGGGCTGCTCGATGCGGGCCGCAGCGAGGTGGATCAGGTCGCCTACAACATGCTCTGGCGGGGGGCCGAGGAAGAGCTCGCGGGCCTGTGCGTCGACAGCGGGGTGAGCATCCTGCCGTACTCGCCGATCGCGCAGGGGTTGCTCACGGGTAAGTTCGCCTCTCCGGACGACGTGCCGCCACGCCGCGCCCGGAGCCACCATTTCAGCTCGCGGCGCGAGCACGCCCGGCACGGTGGGCAGGGCGCGGAGGCCGAGACGTTCGAGGCGATCCGGACCGTGAGGGCGATATGCGAGGAGGCCGGCGTATCGATGGCAGGGGCGACGCTGGCCTGGCTCTTGTCGCGGCCCGCCGTGACCAGCGTCCTGGCCGGCGCCCGCAACGCCGATCAGGCGCGCACGAACGCCGCCGGCGGCGACCTGGAGCTTCCGGCCGAAGTTCTCGATGCCCTCACCAGTGCGACCGATTCGCTCAAGGCGCGCTTCGGCGGCGCGCTCGACATGTGGGAGACAGAAGGAAAGCGCATCCGGTAACCGAAGCGAGGGAGAAGGAACGTCCGCCGTTCGCACTGGCTCATCCGAATAGCGGATTATGGCCCGACCAGAGGGCGTTGTGCACATTCGTAACTAGCACATACGTACCACACACGACGCATGCGACAACGATGGCCCGCGCCCACAACCGCCGACGCCCCTTCCTGGCAAACCCCCACCATACAAGGCCAGTTCCAACCAGGCTGCCCGGCAGCCCCAAAGCGTTGATAAGGCCCCCAATGCAGGAGAAGAGGGAGTAATTGAAGATGGAAACGAGACTGCCCGCCAGCGCCAGGTGCAGCCCGGCTACCCGACGGCGCTCCCCGGTTGCCGCCGCAGGACTCTCCGTCGTCAAACGACGCTCTGACACGGTCGGCACCATTCCGGTCCCACAAAAAGGATTCGGCGCTACCCTTGCGGGCGATCCAGTTCCGGCCAATATCCCTCAGTCGATTATACCGCTCAAACCCGCCGAACACAATACTGTTCTTGAGTCCTGAGCGGTACTGCCTTGGGCGCAATGCCGAGCCTCCATAGCTTTGCGCTTCTTGTGCTGGCTTGACCCTTCTTCTTGTCATTCCTTCGTCCTTTCTTTGCGTTCTCCGTGTCCTCTGTGGCGGATTCTGTGTGCGGGGTTTGGACGCCGACGGTTTGCGAAGGGCCGGGGGGGCCGTTATAATCCTCGCCGACGCACTCCGCCTTGTGACATCAGTGGGGGGAGAAGATGCCGGGAGACATGGGCAATCTGGCCAGGCGCCTCAAGGAGGCGGCCTACAAGGAGGGCGAGTTCACCCTCCGAAGCGGGCGCAAGAGCCACTACATCGTCGATAAGTATGCGTTCGAGACGCGGCCGGACCTGCTGCGCGAGATCGCCCGCGAGCTGGCGGCGCTGCTGCCGGAGGGGGTCGAGCGGCTGGCGGGCGTGGAGCTCGGCGCGGTACCGCTGGTGACGGCCCTCGCGCTGGAAACCGGGCTGCCCTTCGTGATCGTGCGCAAGGGACGCAAAGGGCACGGGCTGGACCGGCCCTTCGAGGGCGAGCTCAATGCGGGCGAGAGCGTGGCCCTGATCGAGGACGTCACCACCACCGGCGGCGCGGCCCTCACGGCCGTCGAGGTGCTGCGAGAGGCCGGGGTGAGCGCCCTGACGGCGCTGGCCGTCGTCGACCGGCAGGAAGGCGCCGAAGAGGCATTCCGGGAGGCGAACGTGCCCTTCCGGTCGGTGTTCACGCGCGAGTCGCTCGGCATAAAGGCGGACCCATGAGCATGGATTCCACAGCGCCGGAGGAACTCTACCGCTCGCCCTTCGCGACCCGGTGGGCGGGGCAGGCAATGCTGCGCAACTGGAGCGACGCCCGCCGCTTCCGGCTCTGGCGGGAGCTGTGGATCGCCCTGGCTGAAGCGCAGGCGGAGCTGGGCCTGGATGTCTCCGAGGAGGCCATCGCGCAGCTCAAGGAGCACAGGGACGACCTGAACCTGGAGGCCGCCCAGGCCTACGAGCGGGAGTTGCGCCACGACGTGATGTCGCACGCGCGGGCCTACGGCGACCAGTGCCCGGCCGCGCGTGGGAAAATCCACCTGGGCGCGACGAGCTGCTTCGTCACGGACAACTCCGAACTCGTCATGATGCGCGAGGGGCTGAGGCTCCTGACCGCGCCGCTGGCGGGAGCGTGCAGGCAGTTCGCGGGGTTCGCGCGCTCGCACCGCTCGCTGCCGTGCCTGGGCTTCACGCACTTTCAGCCCGCACAGCTCACCACAGTCGGCAAGCGGGCCTGTCTGTGGCTTCAGGACCTGCTCGGGGATCTGGAGGCCATCGCGGCCCTTGCCGACGATCTGCCGATGCGCGGCGTGAAGGGCGCCACCGGCACGCAGGCGAGCTTTCTGGCCCTGTTCGAAGGCGACGGGGCGAAGGTGCAGGAGCTCGAACGGTTGGTGGCGGCGAGGATGGGTTTCCAGCCCGTGGTGCCGGTGACGGGCCAGACCTACCCCCGCAAGCTCGACCACAAGGTTCTGACGACCCTCGCCGGGCTGGCCGTGAGCGCGCACAAGGTGGCGGTCGACATCCGGCTGCTGGCGGGCCTGAAGGAGGTCGAGGAGCCGTTCGGCTCCCGACAGGTCGGCTCCAGCGCGATGGCCTACAAGCGCAACCCCATGCGGTGCGAACGCATGACCGCGCTGAGCCGGTTCCTTATCAACAACGCCCAGAACGCCGCCTTCACTGCGGCTGACCAGTGGCTTGAGCGCACGCTGGACGATTCGGCGAACCGCCGCCTTTCGCTTGCCGAGGGGTTCCTGGCGGCCGACTCCATCGCCCGCATCGCGCTGGACGTCACCGCCGGCCTCGTAGTTAACCAGCGGGTGATCGAGGCGCGCGTACGTGCGGAGCTGCCCTTCATGGCAACCGAGAATATCCTGATGGAGGCCGTCAAGGCCGGCGGCGACCGGCAGGAGTTGCACGAGCGCATCCGCGAGCACTCGATGGCGGCAGCGCGCCGCGTCAAAGGCGAGGGGGGCGAGAACGACCTGCTGGAGCGCCTCCGCGGCGACGCGGCGTTCGCGGCCGTGGGCGGCCGACTGGACGAGATCGCCCGGCCGGAGGCATTCGTCGGACGCGCTCCCGAACAGGTGGACGAATTCCTTGCGGATGTAGTCGAGCCCGTGCTCGCCCGGTTCGCTGACACAGGGACGGAGGAGGCGTCGCTACGCGTCTGAGAAGTGGAGAACCCGCTCGACCCCAGGGAGACGGACGACGATGGATGCCCATCTGCCGGAGAAGAAAGCAAGTTCTGCCACCAAGTGGCTCCTTGGCTGCGGCATCGGCTGTGGAACCCTTGTGGCGGCGGTCATCGTAGGGATCGTGCTGCTGGTGGCGTGGGTCAAGCGGGCCCATCCCGTCCCCCCGCCCGAGACTTTCCTGACCCCGACGGCGAGTTCCTTCGCCATCCTGCAAATCCGCCCCGACGATGAAGCGCTGATTGCGATGCTGGAGCAACAGGTCGAGAACGCCCCCGCCGACGTCAAGCGCAAGATTCGGTCGGGTGGCCCGACGGGCCAGCAGGTCGAACAGATGAGGCAGAACCTCGAGACCGTCACGCCCATTCACGTGGTGGTCGCGGTCCGTCCGGGATCGGAAGAGGGCGAGTTCCTCTGGAGTGTGGCGATCTCCATCGAGGGCTTCAGCAACCCAATCAATCTCATGCTGCGCAGTATCGTCAACGACATGCCTGACAGCGGCGGCAGCCTTCAGGCGCACAAGGACGTCGAGATCGGCGTCGACCAGGACGGCGCCTGCATTGCGCCGGTCGACAATAACTTCCTGGTCGGCAACGACCTGGAGGTCGTCAAGGACTGGATCGACCGGCTGCAGGAATTCGCCGGGCTGCAAGAGGCCGCCGCAGAGGGCGCGGAGGTCGTGCTGCCGTATGAGGGACCGGACGACCTGAAGGGAATGTATGAGCGCCTTGAGCCATCCGCGCAGGTGCGTTTCGCCTCCCTGAACGAGCACGGAGAGGTCGAGGCGTTCCTGGAGCACATCCTGGCCGAGCGGCCCGAGAAAGAGGCGCAGGAGATCGCGGAGGCCCTGCTGGAAGCCGGCGTCGCCGATGCCGTTGCGATCGCCGGCGGGTCGATGACCCTCGCCAGCGCAGGCGCCGCCGAGTTCCGGCTGCTCCTGGAGGGTCGTGACGAAGAGGGCGCGATGCTCTGCGAGGAATCGCTCACCTCGATTGCCGAGGAGAAGAAGCTCGAGGGCGCGGAGACAAGCCGCGAGGGGGCGCTCGTGGAGTTCCGCTTCACTGCGACGGACACCGCGCTGCCTCAGCCGCCCGCCGAGCCCGCAGGGAGCGGGACACCGGGCGAATAAGGCGTCAGCCCGCGCCGTGCGGCCCGGCCGGCGCGTCGCCGCCGAGCCTCACCCGACTCAGGAGCGAGGAGTTCCCGACGACGGTCAGCGAGCTGATCGCCATCGCCGCCTCCGCCATCAGCGGGTGCAGCAGACCCAGCGTCGCCACCGGAATGGCCACGATGTTGTAGAAGAAGGCCCAGAAGAGATTCTGGCGGATCTTGCGGAAGGTGGCCCGGCTGAGCCTGACGGCGCCGACTACCGCGGCGGGATCGCCGCTGACGAGCGTGATGTCCGAGCTTTCGATGGCCACGTCGGTGCCCGTGCCGAGGGCGATGCCGACGTCGGCGCTGGTGAGGGCCGGGGCGTCGTTGATGCCGTCGCCGACCATCGCCACGCGGCCCACTTCGGCCTGGAGGCGGCGCACCTCGTCCGCTTTCCCGCCCGGCAGCACGCCCGCCAGCACGTGCTCGATGCCCGCCTGAGCGGCCACCGCGCGGGCAGTGCGCTCGTTGTCCCCGGTAATCATGGCCACCTGGAGGCCCATGCGCTTGAGCCCGGCGACGGCGTCGGCGGCGCTGGCCTTGAGCACATCGGCCAGGCCGACCACTCCGACCGACCGACCGCCGGCGGCCACCAGCATCGTCGTGCGTCCCTCGTCTTCCAGGCGTTCGAGTTCGCCCGATAGGCCGGCACAATCCACGCCCTCGGCCTCCATCATGGCCCGGGTGCCGACCAGCACGGGCTGCCCATCGACGAGGGCACGGGCGCCCCGTCCCGGCACGGCCCGGAACTCCGTCGAGTCCGGCCATTCGAGGCCGCCCTCACGCGCCCGATCGACCACGGCACGCGCTATGGGGTGCTCGCTCAAGGCCTCCACCGCCGCCGCCCGGCGGAGGACGTCCGCTTGCTCAAGGCCGCTCGCAGCCACCACGTCCGTCACCTCGGGGCGGCCGCGGGTAAGCGTGCCGGTCTTGTCGAATACGACCAGCCGCACGTCTTTCATGAGTTGGATGGCCTCGCCCGAGCGGATCAGGATTCCAGCGCGCGCGCCCTTGCCCATGCCAACCATGAGGGCCGTGGGCGTGGCGAGCCCGAGCGCACAGGGGCAAGCGATAACAAGCACCGCCACCGCCGCGAACACGGCAAGGGAAACCGGCGCAACGTCGGCATCCTGCGGGACCCATGGCAACACGCCGCGGGCCCACTCGCTAACGGCCCCCATCGGGCCCTGCGCCAAGAGCCAGACCGCAAACGTCAGCGCCGCCAGGGCCAGGACGATTGGCACGAACACGGCCGTCACGCGGTCCGCCCAGGCCTGCACGGGGACGCGCGTGGCCTGGGCCTCGCGGACCATGCGGACGACCTGCGCCAGAAAGGTGTCCGCGCCCACGCGGGTGGCCCGCACCCGGAGCGCGCCCTCCTGGTTGACCGTGGCGCCGATGACCTCGTCGCCCTCGCCCTTGGCGACCGGCATCGGCTCGCCGGTGGCCATGGACTCGTCCACGCTGCTTGCGCCCTGGACGACAACGCCGTCGGTGGGGATCTTCTCGCCCGGCCGCACCACCATCACGTCGCCCACCAGCACCTCGTCCACCGGCACCGTGATCTCGCGTCCATCGCGCAGCACGAGGGCCTCGGCGGCCCCGAGTTCGAGCAGCTCGCGTATGGCGCTGCTGGCCCGCCCGCGCGCGCGGGCCTCCACGTAGCGGCCGGTCAGGTGGAAGGCCATGATCATGGCGCCCACGACGGCGAAGTTGGCCACGCGCAGGTCCAGCACGTTCAGGAGCCCTGTCAGGAGTGCTGCGCCGCTTCCCAGGGCGATCAGAACGTCCATGTTGGCCGACAGGCGGAGGGCGCTGCGCAGGGCGCTACGGCAGGTTCCGAAGCCCGCGCCGGCCACCACGGGCAACGCAAGCGCCAGCGCCAGAATATCATAACGGGGCAGCTTATGGCCGGACGCCATGTGCGCAGCCATCAGGGCCATGAGCGGCAGGGACAGAAGCCAGGCAACCCACATGCGGCGGCCGGCCCTGCGTAGGTCCGCCTCGGCGAGGTCCTCGCCCCCAGCGGCCGCATCGGGCGCAAGTTCCTCGGCCGCGTAGCCGGCCCCGGCGACTGCCTCGATGAGATCCTGCACGCTGACCACCGCGGGGTCGCAGCTCACCTGCGCCTGCGAGGCCGCAAAGCTCACCGCCGCCCGCCCCACGCCCTTGACCGCCTTCAAGGCCTCTTCCGCCGTCTGGGCACAGCTTGCGCAGTGCATGCCGGAGATATGAAGCGTAACCTCTGCCATCGTCATCCTCCCGCAGGATGCGGCAAGAAGAAGACTGGCCCCTTCTTCCCAATGCTACAGCACCCCCGCGGTGATGCCGCATACATGCCCAGGGCATGGCGGGGGGGGCCGGCAGCGCACGGGTGCCGGATCGACGGGGCGCCGCTCGCGCCTACACCTCGGCCAGCGTGGCGCGAGCCACCTCTTCCAGGGTGGTGAGGCCATCGTAGACAGCCAGGAGCCCGCTGGCACGCAGGGACCTGGCGCCGTGCCTGCGGGCGCAGGCGCGCAGCTCACCGGTCGAGATCGTACCCATCAGCATCTCCCGCAGCTCTTCGTTCATCGTGAGGACCTCGAAGACCCCCATGCGGCCGCGGTAGCCGATGTTGTTGCAAACCTCGCAGCCCCGTCCCCGATAGAACTTCTTGCCCTCGACGTCCTCGAGGCGCAGGCCCACGGCCAGCACGCTGTCGGCGCCGGGCTCGTACTCCTCTTTGCAGTTCGTACACGTGCGCCGCACAAGCCTCTGAGCGATGACGCCTTCCAGCGTGGCATTGATCAGGTACGGCTCCAACCCCAGATCGATCAGCCGGATAATGGTGGTGGGCGCGTTGTTGGTGTGGCTGGTGCTGAAGACCAGGTGGCCGGTGAGCGAGGCCTGGATGGCAATCTCGCCTGTCTCGACGTCGCGGACCTCGCCCACGAGGATGATGTCCGGGTCCTGACGCACGAAATTCCGCAGGAGCCGGGAGAAGGAGACCCCGATCTCCTCGTTGACATTGACCTGCATTATGCCTTCCAGGTCGTACTCGACGGGCTCCTCGGCGGTGAGTATCTTCACGCCGACATCGTTCAGCGAGCGCAGGACGCTGTAGAGCGTGGTGGTCTTCCCGCAGCCCGTGGGCCCTGTGCACATGACGATGCCGTGGGTCTTGGCCATGAGCTCGCGCACGCCCTCCAGGTCATCGCTGCGGAAGCCCAGCTTGTCGATGTCCAGGGCCACCAAGCGCCGGTCCAGCACGCGGCACACCACGCTCTCCCCGAACATGGTGGGCAGGCAGGAGACGCGCAGGTCAACCGGGTTGCCGCTGATGTTCAACTGGATGCGGCCGTCCTGCGGCATGCGGCGCTGGGCGATGTCCATGCTGTTGGTCATGGCCTTGAGACGGCTGCTCAGGGCCAGGTGCAGGTGCCTCGGCGGAGGCACCATTTCATACAGCACGCCGTCGACCCGGTATCGTATCTTGAACTCGTCCTCGAACGGCTCGAAGTGGATGTCGCTAGCACGGTCGCGGATCGCCTGCAGGAGCACCAGGCCCAGGAGCTTGCGCACCGGAGCGCTTTCGGAGACCTCCTCCAGACTCTCCAGGTCGATCGTCTCGGTGGCCTCGACCGCGCCCGTCGCGGCCCCGGCGCCGCCCAGTTCCTTTTCAAGTTCCGCCATCACGCTCTCAACGGTCTCGGATAC
>CAZXDF010000134.1:0-4312 GCA_964639345.1 uncultured candidatus Brocadiaceae bacterium
GAGCCGGCGGCTGAAGAAATGGTCGCCGGAACTCACGCGGCTGGCGCGGAACGTCGGGGGCCACGGAAAGCCGTGATGGTTGCCCGCGCCGAGGGTGTCGAAGACGGCCTCCCCGTCGATCCACCACTGCATCCACCAGTCGCAGCCCGCCCCGAAGACGACATCGGTCTCGCTCCGGACCTCCAGCTCGGCGATCGCGTAGGCCTGCTGGCCCGCCTCGTGCCCGCCGAAGAGCGCGCTGAAATCGAGCGTGTCCCCCTCAATCGAGACGTCCTGGGCTTTGAGCGCCTGGTCGCCCGCCTTCAGCGTCTCAGGAATCCCCGCGAGGTTCTCCACCGGGGCGCTCACGAGCGGAATGGCCTCCTTGTGCCAGAGGTAATTCTCTTCCTTCGACCAGTCGATATTCGTCGCCTCCGCGCCGGTCGGGCCGAAGACCCGCCAGCGGGTGGGGAAGCTCACCTCTGCCTTGGTGTCGGGCGGGAGGCGCGTCTCGCCGCCTTCCCGGTTCACAAAGTCCCACTCCTGTTCGCCAATCCGCGTCAGACCCATTGGTCTTCCTTCCGTTGCGAGAACCGCAAACAACTGGCAACAAGTGCGCCCCACAGGGCACCCGCCTCATCCGGCCGGCCGCGCCGCCTGCGCGCGCCTTTACCGGCGTCCGGCGCCATTATCAGCGGCAGCCTCAGCCAGCGCAAGGGATTCGCGGATTTCCCTGGCCGGCAAGCCGGCCGCGCGTTCGCAAGCAAGCCGGCAAGCTGGCCGGGAGATTGTTGACGGGTTCCTGCCAACAGCGTACACTCAACGCCCACCGGGACGGTTCCTGCGACCGCGCAGCGTGACATGGGAGGCCTGAACATGGCAGCACAACTGAACATCGGACAGGTGCCGCAGTTGTTCTTCGACAACTACGCCGTCGAAATGACGCAGTCGCTGACCCGACGCATGCACCTGCCCGAAAAGTGCCCCGAGAACCCCCTGATCAGGCAGGATCGGCCCTGGGAGGTGACCACTTATTTCCGAACGGGGACCGTCTGCGTGGCGTTCGACCCCGATGAGCGGCTCTACAAGTGCTGGTACTGCGATTACGTGTGGGATTACGAACGATACCGGAGCGGCAAGAAAGAAGCCGATGGCCTCATGGACGTGGATGACACCGTGACGTGGTTCGGCACCACCGACAACAGGTGGCTCTACGCCGAGTCCGAGGACGGGATCCACTGGGTCAAGCCGGAGCTGGACTATCGCGAGATCGACGGTCGCAAGACGAATATCTGCCTCGGCCGGGAGGATTACGGGCAGGTCCACGTGGCGTCCTTTTTTCTCGACGCGCTTGAAAGCGATCCTGACAAGAGGTTCAAAGCATTCCATTACCGCCAGCGGGGGCCCGACCCGAGGCGAAGCGACCACGCCGAGGTCAGCGTGGCGCATTCCGCCGACGGCCGCGTCTGGACGACGAGCGAACGAACCGTGGTCGTCGGGCAGAGCGGCGATCGGCGATTCGGCGACGAGATGATGATTCTCCCGGACCCCGTCACGGGCCAGTACATACTGAACGCCCGCAAGCGTGGAATGGGCGACCGGCTGATGTTCAAGGACATGCCCAGGCATATCGAGAAGAACTGGGAGGTTCCGCAGTTCCTCCATGAGCCGCTGCTGATCTGCAAGCGGCGGGTCTTCGTCACCAACAGCAACAGCCTCTGGGAGTGGCCGACGCTGCGGACGCTGCTGACGCCCGACAACGAGGAGGACAACATCGACGAGCAGTTCTACTCCCTGCCGATCATCCGCATCGGCGACCTGTTCATCGGGTTCCTCAACATCCTGCACTGCACGGACAACACGATGAACGTGCAACTCGTCTACAGCCGGGACGGCTTCCACTGGGAACGGGCCGAGCGGGGACGCACGTTCCTGGACGTCGGCAGCGCCGACGCGGACCCGTGGGAACGGAACCTGGTGGAGGTCGGCAACACGGTCGTGCTCGGCGACGATGCGATCCGCATCTATTACGGCGGCTCGGCGTGCCACCACGACTGGTGGATGGTGGGCGAGGAGGAGGGCCTGGACATGCCGGACGAGCCGGGCGTGTGCAAGACGGCGCTCGGGCTGGCGACGCTGCGGCCGGAAGGGTTCTTCTCGATGGACTCGACCGTGCGCCCGGCCCTTCTGCTGACGAGGGTGTTCACGAGCGATGGCTCGCGGCTCGTGGTGAACGTCGAGTGCGGCCCGAAGGGCTACCTGGATGTCGAACTGACGGACGCAAGCGACCGGGCGGTCGAGGGCTACGAGAGGGAGGCCTGCGACACATTCACCGGCGACTCGACGCGGCATGTCGTGACGTGGCGCGGCAAATCTCACCTGCCCCGCGAGGCCCTCGCCGGGGGCGCAAGGCTGCGCTTCTACAGCCGGCACTGCAGCCTCTACTCTTTCCGCATGGCCGCGGATTCGGAGAGCTGCTGAGCTTCATGTAACCTGAGGATGCCCGAGCCGTTTGCGACTACCGGTCGGGCTGGCCTCCGGGGCTTCGATGGGCTTGATCACTCAACGCCCACCGGCACACTTGAGCGGACTTGAGCCTTCAATGCATTCTAACGTTGCGGATCAGCCACGGCCATGTGCCGTCGCCTACATCCGGCTTGTTGGTGCCGTCTCATCTGCTGAAGCCGCCAGTAAGGGCCTTCTCAATAAGGCCTGGTTCGATGCAAAGGTTCAGGAGTGTGTGCGCCACTACCGCGGGCCAGACGTTGCCTCGCCACAGAACGGCCACGCCGAAGGTGAAGCCGAAGGCCATCGTCCATAGCATGCCCCAGGGACCCCAGAAACAGTGGGCCAGACCGAACGCGAGTGAGGCGATGATGAGCCGGGACGCATTGCGGCCCCCGGCAGCGGCGACTATCCAGAAGAGGAAACCACGGTACAGAAACTCCTCGCAGAACCCGGCGCTGAGCGTCGCCGGCAGGGAAGCCAATTTGGCGATATCGAATGTGAACATTTCGCGCCACGAGACAACATCAAGCATGCCGTACGCCGCAACCCACAGGGCGCCAAGGCCAATTCCGATGCCGATATCCAGGCCTATGGCATTGCTGCGCGTCGAGTAGAGATCCCCGAACGTTGCCTTCTTCCTGTGAATCCACCACCAGAGAGCGACAGCCGCCCACAGTGCCGGCGGGACGCCGATGAACATGCCTTGGATCAGGATGTCGGATGTTGGCGGGCCTTGATGCTTGGTGCGGGCATACCACATGCCGATGTACCAGCCGGATGCAAACCAAGTGAACAGCAATGGCACCACCATCGTTGCCATTATCCACAGCGCTGCACGTTTCTTGCTGATCCTTGTCCCCACCACGACCCCCTTCGCATTCAAGACCGCAAACGCAACAAGAGCGGTTGCACCGCCAGGCAGCGAGTGTATATTCCCATTCGAGCGATGTCAAACCCTATAACCGCGTTCTCATGCCGGTCGTCCGTTGCTCTCAGGTGCGTACGATGTCAGGCCGCCCGATGTCTCAGGAGAAACATGCGGCCATATCGGACACAGCGCCGACGCGAAACGGCTATACTACAGGTGCGCGGCCTCGCGGGGGTATTCGCGGGGAAATTCGGATTGGCCGGAAGCTCGCGTATCGGAGCGGACAGATGGAACGTGTAAGGGACGCAGGGACGGAGAGTGGCGAAGTGAGGGCGACCGGGAACGCGCGTTCGTGTGGCGTTTGTGTCGGGCTCGCGTCGGGTTCGTGTAGGGTTCGTGTAGGCATATATGGGGACAACTGCGCCCATCAGGGCCTTGATAGGTCGGCCCTTCGGGGCGGTTGCACCGCGAAATTGGCAGCAAAGGAGGCGCGCGAGGGAAGGTTGACGGGCGCCGGTCTCGGCGCTATGCTCCGGGGCGCGCCGCGTGAGTTCGGGCGGATCGGCCCCCGCCGGTGAATGCCGAATAAGGTGGTCGAGCAGCGGGCGCAAGGAGCAGCGATGAGGATCGAGCACCTGATATTCTTGATTCATCCGGGGGTCTACGAGTCGGTTTCTGCCGACCTCGTCCAGAGGGATAACCTGGGACTCTACGTGCGCCGCGAAAGGGAGGTCCGGCAGAAGTGGCTGGATGCGCTGCGCCGGCTGGACAGTTCGACGCTCTTCCTGGAGCACTGCGGGCCGCTCTACCTTCTGGAGGCCGCAAAGGAGAGCCTTGGCGAGGCGAATGCCTGCTACGTCTACGTGGATCCCCCCGCAGACGGCCGGAGGCGGACGCGCATCCGCATGATGGTCCAATGCATCCGAGATCACATGGAGAAGTTCGATCTCGAGTTCG
>CAZXDF010000135.1:0-6760 GCA_964639345.1 uncultured candidatus Brocadiaceae bacterium
TTTATGGACGGCGAACACGCTGTACCGCCGGTCGCTCTGCATGCGGCTGGGCCCGTGGGACACGCGGCTCGTGCGGCTTCAGGACCGGCTTTACAGTCTGCGGGCCTTGTTGCTGGCGGTTCCGTACCGCTACATCCCCGCCGTGCACGTGCTGGCGCGCCGGCATGGCGGCGACCGGATATCGGACCATTTCGCGGAAGTGGATAGTTTGGAAAACATGCGCGCCGCCTGGCACACGATGCAGGACTTGCTCGCCGGCTCCGGTGCGCTTACCGGCCGGCGGCGGCGTCTGCTCGGCCGGACTTATTATTCGCTGGCCAGGCCGGCGTTTGTCGCGGGGGCGAGGGGACTCGGCGCCGAGCTGCTGCGTGACGGCCTCGCGATCGCACCGGTCTCGGCCATATGGCTGAAGCTCCAGCTCACCCGGCTGCTATACGGGGTGCTGGGCACGGCCGGAGCCAACCGTCTCTTCGGCTGGAAGATGCGTCTCGCCACGACCCTTCGCGCTACATCATGCGGAGCCCGCAACCACCGATGAAACCCGATTACCACCTTCTGGCCGAGGCCTACAGCGCGCCGAATGCCGCCCCGCACAGGCGCGAGCTGAACCCGGCGGCATGCCGCGAATTCGATCTGATGTGGCCCATCATCTCCGATCCCAGCAAGGCCCGCAGGACCTTTGAGCCATACAGAGAGCGACTCGAAGCGAGCGGCGTCTCGCTGGCCAACAGCCGCGTGCTGGACGTAGGCTGCGGGACGGGGATCTTCTCCATCTACTTCGTCTTCTGCGGGGCCAGGGAGTGCGTCGGTGTGGACTTCCAGGCCGCAAGGCTGGACGTGTGCCGCGCCTTCGCTAACATGCTGCCCTATGGCCTGAGCGAAAGGCTGCGCCCGCTGTCCTGCCGCATCGAGGACCTGCCGGGAGAGGAGCCGTTCGACCTCGTCTTCTGCAACGAAGTCATCTCGCACCTATCGGAACTGGACGTCCTTGCCCGTTTCCACGGCTTGCTGTCCGAGGGAGGGCGCCTCTTCATCTCCGACGGGAACAATGCCTGCAACCCGTGGCTGAAGTACAAGATGCAGAACCTCTACCGCTTCCGTGAGGAAGGTCCGCCGGGACGGCGCGGGGGGCGAGTGTTCAAGAAGAGTTACCGGCAGAAGCGCGCCGAACTGATCGCCGAGCGCTTCAAGGGCCGGTTGACGGGCCGCGAGGCGCAGATGCTCGCCGAGCGCACCGCCGACCTTTACGGCGAGGCCCTGTATGCCGCCTGCGAACTCTATGTCCGCGAGGGCCAGCCGCCGGAGGCCTACTACATCCCCGATACCGCGCCCCTGGACCCTCAAACCGGCATCAGGTATGAGCAGCTTCTGGACCCCTGGGAGCTGTGCGAGCGGCTCAAGGCGGCGGGCTTCCGGCGCTGTGAGATCTACGCGTGCCTGCCGGGCAGGTATCGGCTGGCGCCCGTGGCATGGCTGGACCGGATCATTCCGACCTGGCTGAAGCTGCGCGTGGCGTCCGGCTTCATGATTACGGCGTTTCGCTGACCGGCAACGCTCGGCCCATCTCCCTACCACCAGACAGCAGGAAACCTCCATTGCCCCCCCTCAAGATAGCGCTGCTCACGTCCAGCATTGCCGGGGGGGGCGCCGAGGGTCTATGCTGCCTGTTGGCAAACGGGCTTTGCCGGCGGGGGCATGATGTGACCGTCGCCACGCTGGCCGGGCCGCAGGAGAGTTTCTATCCGCTCGATGCGCCCGTGCGTGTTGCGGCGCTGGACGTCATGTCCGATTCGGCCTCCCACGCCCAGGCGATGGGCGGCAACTGGCGGCGCCTGAGGGCCGTCCGGCGCGTCCTTCGGCGGTCGGCGCCGCAGGTGGTGATCGCGTCCCAGCCGGAGACCAATGTCCTGACCTTGCTGGCCACGCGGCTGCTTCATCGCGTTCCGTGCCGCGTTGTGGTCTGGGAGCACAACCATCCGACGCTGATGCCCCTCACGCAGCCGTGGCCGCTGGCGCGCAGGCTCTGTTACCCCCTGGCGGACGCCGTCGCGACGTGCAGCGCGGGGGTTGCTGAATGGTTCCGACTATGGCTGCCCCGCGATAAGGTCGTGCCCATCCAGAACCCGGTGCTTCTGGGGGAACGCGAACCCGACCCGCGTGCAGGGCGACTCGCCCGGCGCATTGCCGGCGAACGCTGGATCCTTGCCATGGGGCGGTTGCACCGCCAGAAGGGCTTCGACCTGCTCCTTAGAGCCTTCGCACGGCTGCGTCGGCAACGGCAAGCAGGCTGGAAGCTGGGCATAATGGGCGAAGGTCCGCTCCGTGATGAGCTGGAGGACAATGTAGCTGATCTCGATCTGGCGGGCGATGCCACTCTTCTCGGCTCGTTTGCAGATCCGATGCCCGTGTTGCGGGCGGGAACGATTTTCGTCCTGAGCTCCCGCTACGAGGGATTCGGCATCGCTCTGGCAGAGGCCATGGCGTGCGGGCTGCCGGCGGTTGCTTTCCGCTGTCCGTGCGGCCCGGATGAGATCGTCCGGGACGGCGTGGACGGACTGCTCGTGCCGCCCGAGGACGCGGAGGCGCTCGGGGCCGCCATGGCGCGGCTAACGAACGATGAGGAGCTGAGGGGGCGGCTCGCCGTGAGGGCGGCCGAGGCATCAGAACGCTTCAGCCCGGCCCGGTTCCTGGACCGTTGGGAGGACCTGATAGGATCGCTCGCGCCGCCTGCCCCGCAGTAATTGAAGGCTCCATGAGAGGAGCCCCGTGGGTGCCACGGGCGAAGGCGAAGCCTTGCCCGTGCCGCCGAAGCCCGCAGGCACGGACAAGCCTGGCGGCTTGGTCCGTGGCACACCCTCATCTGGTAGGAAGGAAGGGGCATCCTGGCTGAGGCGAACGTCGAGACCGAAGGGCGCAAACCAGTTTGGCGCGCTCAACTCGTCCTGTGCGCCATGGCGGCGCTGTCGGTGGGCTACCTGATGCTGATCCGCACGCCGATGCGGCTCACGCCGGACGTGCTCAACTACCTGTCCATGGCCCAAAGCGCGGCCGAGGGCAACGGGTTCCTGGTGCGCGGGAGCGAGACACACTTCCCCCCGGGTTACCCGGCAATGCTGGCCGCCCTTGACCTGGCGGGGTTGGGCGTGAACTGGGCCTTCGTCGCGTTGAACTGCGTGTTCCTGGCCGTCGCGTTGCCCGCCGCGTATTACGTGCTGCGCAAGGCCTACGGGTTCGAGCCCTGGCTGGCGCTGCTGGCGTGCTGCATGACGATGCTCTCGTATGTCTGCATGATGCACGTCGCCACGCCCCTGAGCGACGTCTCCTTCATGGGCGTTTCGATGGCTGCGCTGGCGGCGATCGTCGCCGCGGAGCGATCCACCGGGCGGCGGCGCTGGTGCCTGGCGGCACTCGCCCTGCTGATGTGCGGCGCTGCGACTGCGATACGCACCGTCGGGGTGGCGCTGTTGCCGGCCCTGCTCTGGGCCTGCTCGGCGCGCGGGAGAACCGTGCCGGATGTCATTCAATACCTTCGGGGCAACAGGCGGCTATTGGCAGCCCTGTCGGCCCTGGCGCTTCTCGTCGGCGTGGCAGGCACGGTCCTCATGACCCGGACCAGGTACTTCGATGAGATGGCGGAGAAGTACAGGGATCGGGGCTTCGTCCCGATGGCACTGCAAACCCTCGACTATCGCGTCAGCGAATTCGGCCAGATGGCAACGAACGCCTGGCGCTGGAAGGTGCTGCCGTACATGAAGATCATCGGTGCGTTCACGATCGGCCTCACGTTGTTCGGTCTCTGGCAGCGGCGTCCCAGCTTCAGAGCGGCAGACGTGTACGTGCTCTTCTTCATGGTGATCATGGCCGTCTGGCCGTATCGCGACGGCAGGTTCTGGCTCCCCATCATGCCGCTGATCTTTGGGATGCTGGCCCTGACCTTTCGGGCCCTGGTGTCCCGACTCGCCCCGAAAGTTGGGGTCCTCACTGCGCTCGCAATCAAGGTGGGAATCGTCGCCGTTCTCGTAAATTACTCTCTTCGCGGTACCTTCTGGATGGGCGAACATCTCATCTTGTCGGTGAGCGGCCGCTATGATTTCCCCGAAATCTACTACTACCGGCGGCAGTACGGACCCACGTATCGAAAGGCCTTCGGAAGCGACCAGCCGGTGGATGAGTCTAAGGTCCACAAGGTGGCCCTCCGGATGCTGCAGCGATACGAGCCGCTGGCTCGCCAACCGGAGGAAGAGTAGGCGCGGGGCGGGCTACGGCGTCGGCTTTTCAAAGACGAACTCGTTACAGCCCGTCGAGGAGGTCCGTGACCCGCCCACGTGACGGAAACCCCGCTCGGCGACGTACGCCACCACCTCCCCCCACGAGGCATAGTCGTACGGGAGCCCGCCCGCCCAGTCGATGGCGTCGTGGTAGATGCTCATCCCGCGTCGGTCCTTCAGGGGATGCCTGAGCCGGGCAAGCCGCACCAGGATGCGCGGCAGCAGGATGCACGCCACCAGCAGCGCCTTGAGCACCCGGCCCGAGCGGTTGTAAAGCCGCTTATAGCGCAGCCACAGCGTCGAGCTCCGGGTGCGGTTGTAGATGGCGATCACAAGCCTTCCCCCGGGTGCCACCAGCGACGCCGCGTTGTCGATCGCCCGCCACATGTCGCCAGTGTGGTGCAGCACGCCCCACGAGTACACGACGTCGAACCGGCCGAGCGTCGCAAGGAACTCCCCGTCGAGCGCCGATCCCTCCAGCACCTGCCAGCGCCCCACGTCGCAGCGCTCTTTCACGCGCCTGCACGCCTCGATACTCTTCGGGTCCACGTCGATGCTCACCACGCGCGCGGCGCCCAACTCGATGGCGGCGAGGCTGAAGATGCCGCTACCGCACCCGATGTCGAGCACGCTCTTGCCCGCCACGCCGCCGGGCGCCAGCAGCTCCAGCAGGGACCTCTTGGCCTCTTCGTAGCGCTCCGGGCTGAGATGCTCGACGTAACGCAGCCAGTTCTCGCCGAAGGAGAAGGTGACCTTTTCCTCCGTCACTCGAACTCTCCTTCGCCGCCCGCCAGACGCTCGTAAACCCCCTCGTATGCCCGCACCATGCCCTCCACGGTATGGTCCTCCGCGATCAGCCGGCGCGCCTGCACGGCGACGGCCTGCATGAGCTCGGGCTTGCCCAGTAGATCGACGGCCCGGGCGGCAAGGGCCTCCGGATCGCCCGTCGGCGCGAGGACTCCCGTGCAGCCGTCCCGGACGAGGTCCCTGATCCCGGGGGCATCGGTAGCGACCACGGGCAGGCCGACGTACATCGCCTCCATCACCGCGTTCGGAAGCCCCTCGTAGTCCGAACCCATGAGGAAAAGGTCGCTCCGGGCGAGCAGGCCGGGGACGTCCTGGACCAGGCCCGGCATGCTCACGCTCTGCCGGAGTCCAAGCTCATCCGTGAGGCCCTCCAGCTCCGGGCGGGCGGGGCCCTCTCCCGCGATGGTCAGATGGGCCTCGGGGAACGCCCGCACGATCTCCCTCATGCACCGCAGCACCACGTCGTAGCGCTTCTGCGGCCACAGCCGCCCCACGGCGACCAACCGGGGGGCCCGGCCCACCTCCGGCGGCCCGCCCAGCGGTTTGCAGGGCCACCCGGCGGGCTCGAACGCGTCGTGAATCGTCGTGATGCGGCGGCCGGGAACTCCCGCGCCCTCGAGCCACTCGGCGACGGACTCCGAGACTGCGATAAACCGGCGGGTCTTCCTTGCCAGCATCCGGTCGACGCCGAGCCGCACGCGCGCCTCGCCCAGGTGCGCGCAGTTCACGTTCGCGACCACCGGGCGAACCCCCGCCAGGCGGGCCGCCACGCGGCCGTAGGCGCTGGCGGTGAACATCCAGGTATGCACGATGTCGGGGCGCAGCGAACGCACGAGACGCGCCAGCCGCACCAGCGCCAGGGGCGCGAGCTTCGCCCTCTTCCCGATCACCGCGTGCGGCACGTCCCTGTCCCGCAGCACCTGCTCGAACGGCCCTCCCCGCGTGAGCGCCACGACGAACGGTTCGAAGCGCGCGCGATCGAGATTCGCGGCAACCAGAGAGAGCTGGTGCTCCGCCCCGCCTCGCTCCAGCGTCGCGATGATCATGCACACCTTTATCGCGCTCATACCCATCCCCGCATCAGGTGCAGGCCGCCTCCAGAATCCCACGCACGTACGCCTCGTCCACCACGACCGGGTTCGCGCGGCTCGAACCGCTGGAGAGGGCGTACTCCATGATGGCGCGCTCGCCCTCCGCGTCGGGATACGGCCCGACCGACCGCGGGAGCGCCAGGCGATCGAGAAGCGATTCGGCCCGGTCGGCGGGATCGCCGCCCATTGCTTCGGCCAGCCGGGCATACTTCTCCCCGACTGCCGATGCATTCCGCCTGAACACGTGCGGCGCCAGAACCCCGCAGACCACGCCGTGCGGCAGACCATAGCGCAACCCCACTGCATGCGCCAGCCCGTGCACGGCGCCCGCCCGCGCGCTGCCCAGCGCCAGGCCGGCCATGAAACTCGCCTCGGCCATCGCCGCTCGCGCCGGCAGGTCGGCCCCGTCCTCGCAGGCCACCGGCAGGCTGCGGCCGATCATGCGCGCCGCCTCCAGCGAGAGCGCCTCCGTGGTCGCCACGGCGTGCACGGAGACGTAGGACTCGATCGCCTGCACCAGGGCGTCCATGCCGCTGGCGGCCGTCACGCTCGGCGGACAGCTCAGCGTCAGCTCCGCATCCACGATGCACACGT
>CAZXDF010000136.1:0-4876 GCA_964639345.1 uncultured candidatus Brocadiaceae bacterium
GCGTAGAACTCGCCGGTCGTGCCTCCCGAATAGACGCCCGGCACCCCGGCCTTGCAGCAACGCTCCACGTCGGCCCGGTAAGTATCCTCGTCAAAGGTCAGGTCCCTCTTCCACGCCACCGGCAGCCCCGCCCAGGGGCCGGTTATCTCGCTGCGACTCAGCATTGCCCGTCTCCTCTCTGATGGCCGGGCGCAAGTGTGTTCCCGGCGGACGTTCCCGGCGCCGTCATAGTATACGGTAAGGCCGCCATTGCATCTTGTGCAAGCGTCCACCTCGGGGTATCATTCGCCTGGATTCCTTCCCTAGTTCGGGCGACGGATGCCCGTTGCTGGAACAGGTCATGCCGGTTTCGCCTGCGCAGAGCAAAGGAGGCGGCAAGAAGTGAAATGCGCGGATGCGGTTGAGTTTCTCCACCGGATTGCCCCCTTGCATACCGGGGTCCCGGACGATGACCAGACAGGCTGGGCGTTTGGCGACCCGGGACAGGAGGTGCGAGCCATGGGCTGCACCTGGTCGCCGACACTGAAAGTGCTCCAGGAGGCGGCCCGCCGAGGCGTCAACTTCCTCATCACGCACGAACCGCTCTTCTTTCCCTACGTCGAGACGCCGTGGTACCGCAACTGGCCCGTCGAGGCGAAGCCCGCCAACCGGGCAAGACGCGCGATCCTGGAGCGGAACGGCATAGCGGTCTACGGCTTCCATTCTCCTTGGGACGCGATGCCGCGCGACGGAACGGTCGACCAATGCGCCGCCGCGCTCGGCTTCAGGAAGGTCATAGGGGCGGGGTTCGCGGCGAAAGTCTACGAGGTCGACGAGGTGTCCGTCGGGGAGCTTGCCCAGCACGTCAGGCGGAGCCTTGCGTCGCCGCCCGTGCGAGTCATCGGCGACCTTGAGCAAAGGGTGCGGCGAGTCGGCCTATGCATCGGGGGCCTCGGCCAGACCTTCGGCGCGCCGGAAGAAGTGGTCGACATGGGCGCCGAAGCGATCGTGTTCGGGGAGATGCTGGAATACACGCTCCAGCATGGCGTCGAGCTTGGCGTTGCGATGGTGGAGGCCGGGCACTGCGCCACCGAGACGCCCGGCATGAGGCGGCTGGCGCAGGTGCTCGAAGAGACCCTCCCGGAGGCGCCCGTGTACTTCCTCGACGCCGCCCTGGCCTGGACCTGCCCATGAGACGACATGCAGCAGACGGATGTCGATTCAGCTCGCCTGGGGTTCCGTGCATCAGTGCCGCGGCAAGTTACTGTTTCCCGTGGTGGCGGGAATCCAGGAAGTTGAAAACCTCACACCCCGGCGCGTCGACTTCCATGATCTCGGATCCATTCCAGCCGCGGAAACTCTTGCCTGGCAGTATGGGCACGAGGGCGACGATGACGGAGCGTGCCGGGATGCCCACCGTCCCGGCGGCCCACGGTTCGCTGCCTTCGCCACGGGATCGCAGACGCACCTTTACTCCCTCGGCGTCCTTCTCGCCCAGGTTCATCATCAGCACCCTGGCGACCGGCGGCTTGTGCGTGCTGCCCCACGGCCCGCCGTCGTGACCGGAATGGAAGTAAGGCAACACGAACTGGGACGAGCAGAAGATCGCCGGCCCCTCGTAGCGCCTGGTGAAGGTCTTGCCCAGCTCCAGCAGCTCGGCCTTGAGGCCCGTGCCGTCGGTCGGGGTCTCGTTGAACCGGAGGCAAATCTTGTCCAGCTCTTCCTTGGTGAATCTGGCGGCGCGAGGTTCCTGAGCGGGATCCTTGCCGACGTACCAGGAACCGAAGAAGGCCAGGCCCGGGGACTCGGGAGCCACCATCCGGATGAGGCGGACTTGCTGGTCCAGCTCCTCTGCCGTCCGGGTCCACTCCCAGCCGCCCAGATGGTCCGACTCCGCACCGAGGCCCAGGCCTATCACTGTCCTGTCCACAAGGCCGGTGAGCCGCGCCGCCTGAAGCTGAAACGGGATCATCCACGCGTCGTTCAGGTCGCGGTAGGTCTCCAGCATCACCAACTCGACCGTGTCGCGATACACGGCCGCCAGCTCCGGCGCTACCGGGCCCCGCATCTGCCAGACCGCGATCTTCAGCTCGGGCCTCTTCCTGTGCAACGCCCGCAGGATCGCCGCCGTGTGCTGATCGAGTCCCCCGTCGTAGTCCCAGCCGAACTCGTCGACGTTGATTACCGGGTTGGGGTTCTCGCCGATGCCCATGCTTGCCAGGACGTTGGAAGCGGCCTCGACGTCTTTTCCCAGAAAGCTCTGGTGGTTCACCCCCTGGGAGGTGACGACGCCCCGCGCCTTCCACGCCCTCCAGTCCCCGCCTCGGGCAAAGGTCTGCGACTTGAAATCCCCGCTGTAGAAGGCGATGATCTTCTCCAGGCCGAAGGGTTTCCCCTTCTCGGCGGCCACGGGCGCCTCAGCCCCTGCCAGCGGCGAGGCGAGCATGGCCATCACGGCACAAAGTCCCACAGACCTCTTGAACCCTTTCATCGCATCGGCTCCTTGTCAAGCCCTGACGAACGAAACAACAGAACTCATCAAGCACGCGGCCATCTCCACCCGCCTGGGGTGTCGTCCATCGGTGCCGCGGCAAGTTACGGTTTCCCGTGGTAGCGTGAATCCTGGAAGTTGAAGACCTCACAACCCGGCGCGTCGACCTCCATGACCGAGCTGCCCCACGGCCAGCCGCGGAAGCTCTGGCCGGGCAACACGGGCAGAGCGGTCGCAACGACGGACCGTGCCGGGATGTCCACTGACCCGGCAGCCCACGGTTCGCTGCCTTCGCCCCGGCTTCTCAGGCTCACCTTGACGCCTTTTGCGTCCTTCTCGCCCAGGTTCATCATCAGCACCCTGGCGACCGGCGGTACAAGCCCAGTGGCGAACGCCCCCCCGTCGTAGCCGGAATGGAAATGGGGATACACGAACGCAGAGGAGCAGAAGATCGCCGGTCCCTTGTAGCGCTTGGTGAAAGTCTTGCCCAGCTTCAGCAGCTCGGCGTTGAGGCCGGTGCCGTCGGTGGGGTACTCGTTGAACCGGCTGCATATCCCCTCCAACTGCTCATCCGTCATGCGCACGGCCCTGTCCCCGGTCAGGAACTTGCCGAAGAACGCGAGGCCCGGGGACTCGGGAGCCACCATCCGGATCAGGCGGACCTGCTGATCCAACTCCTCCGCCGTCCGGGTCCACTCCCCGCCGCCCTTCCCGGCGTCCTCCTGGCCAAGCCCCAAGCCCACCACGCTCCTTCCGACAAGGCCGTTGAGCCGCGCCGCCTGAAGCTGGAACGCGATCATCCAGGCGTCGTTCAGGTCGTAGTAGGTCTCCATCATCACAAGCTCGACCGTATCGCGATACACGGCCGCGAGTTCCGGCGCCACCGGGCCCCGCATCTGCCAGACCGCGATCTTCAACTCGGGTTTCTTCTTGTGCACAGCCCGCAGGATCGCCGCCACGTGCCGGTCGAGTCCCCCGTCGTAGTCCCAGCCGAACTCGTCAATGTTGAGCACCGGGTTGGGGTTGTCGCCGAAGTCCTGGTTCACGAGGACGTCGGAGGCCTCCTCGACACTCTTGCTCAGGAATCCCTGGTGAGTCACGCTCACGCAGGCGACGCCGCCCCGCGCCTTCCACGCCCTCCAGTCTCCGCCCCGCGTAAGGGTCTGCGACTTGGTATCCCAGCCGTAGAAGGCGATGATCTTGTCCAAGCCGAAGGGCTTCTTCTCGGCGGCCACGGGCGCCTCAGCCCCTGCCAGCGGCAGGGCGAGCACTGCCATCACGGCACAAAGTCCCACAAACCTCTTGAATCCTTTCATCTCCTCCGCTCCTTCCAAACCCGGAAAATGGCGCAACACAACTCCTCTGAGCACGCGTCCAACTCTCCCGCTCAAGGCCCTTGTTCCGGCGCCCAGGCCAGCCTGCGGCAGTATACCCCGCCCCCCGGGATTGGTCAACCTTGGGCGCATCGCCTTCTCGCCCCCCACGGGGCCTCTCGGGGTGCGGAGGCCGGCCGCCTGCTTGCCGCGTTTCTGATGCTCCAAGAAACCGCCTTGACATTTCTCGATCCTCATGCGTAGACTCGAAGTATGGCTGATGGAGCGCGTGACCCCGCGCCAGCCCGGCAACTCGGCAAGTGAGGACATCGTATATGGCAGGCAAGGAACGGCCCAAGTGCGAGGACAATCTGTTCTGCGGCGTCAACAAGGTTGAGGACCCGGAGAACATGACCGACCTGCAGAAGAAGCACGTGCCGGTTATCAGCGCGCCCGAAAGCGTCAAGAAGGGCGAGTGTTTTGCGGTCACCATCGAGGTCGGCAAGCACCTGGCGCACCCCAATGAGCGCGGCCACTACGTCCACTTCGTGGAGCTTTACGCGGACGAAACTTTCCTTGGGCGCGTGGACTTCACGCCCGTGACAACGTGCCCGACGGCGCAGCTCTGCGTGCAGCTTGAGCACATTCATGAGAAACTGCGCGCCTTCGGGTTCTGCAACCTTCATGGGGTGTGGGAGGGCGACGCCTGCTTGGTAGTCCAGGACTGAGAAGGGCGCGGTCAGCGCGTGCGGAGCGGCCCACTCTGTCAGGAAACCTTTTTCGTTCCGGAAAGGATATGGGCGCATGAAGGCTACGGTTGACGAGTCCTGCGTGGCGTGCGAGAAGTGCTGCGAGATATGTCCGGAAGTCTTCGAGATGGGCGATGACTACGCCGAGGTGATCGTGGACGAGATCCCCCCGGAGTACGAAGACGCGGTCCGGGAGGCCGCTGAAGAATGCCCCGTCGAGGCGATCATCCTCGAGGAGTAGCTCCCCGCCGTCGCGGGGGTTGCCGACTCCGCTGCGGGGGATTCCTTGCGCCATGGTCCTGCGCTCTGCCGGCAAAGAAGGGAAGGCGAACGATGCCGGAAAA
>CAZXDF010000137.1:0-6876 GCA_964639345.1 uncultured candidatus Brocadiaceae bacterium
CTCTGCACTATGCCGTTTCTTCATCTGAGAATCCTTTCCGGACTATTGCCGTATGGATTCTCTCACAACTCCTGGATCAATTCTCGGGGAAGGGGTCACTGACAGGGAGGTCGCCAACGTGAAGGTCGCCGAGACGCTCCATGAATGGGACGTCGACTACGCACGGGCGCGCGCGATCCAGGAGGAGCTGGCCGCTCGCGTGGTGCTTGAGCCCTTGCCGCGTCGCGTTCGTTGGGTGGCGGGCGCCGACATGGCGCTCAGCAAGACCGACCGCGCCTTAGTGGCAGCAGTGGTCGTGCTGAGCTTTCCGGCCCTGGAGGTGGTGGAAGAAGTGATCGGCCGTGCGCTGGCGAGCTTCCCCTACATACCCGGGCTCCTGAGCTTCAGGGAAGCGCCTGCCGTCGCCGACGCGCTACGCCGCGTGCAGCGGCGTGCGGACGTAATTCTTTTCGACGGCCAGGGGCTGGCGCATCCGCGCCGTCTGGGGCTGGCATCGCACGTGGGCCTGTGGCTGGGCCTGCCCGCGGTCGGCGCCGCCAAGAGCCGCCTGATAGGCGAACACCCCGAGCCCGGCGAACACAAAGGCGATTGGACCCCGCTCCTGGACAGGGGAGAGCAGATCGGCAGCGTCCTGAGAACGAGGACCGGGGTCAAGCCCCTCTACGTGAGCCCCGGGCACCTGTGCGACCACGCAGGCGCGCGGCGGATCGTGCTCGAGTGCTGCACCCGCTATCGCCTGCCCGAACCCACCCGACGGGCGCACAACGCCGTCAGCCGGGCCCGAGCCCGCCCCGCGGGGCCGTTCACTACTGTGTGATCTGCTCGAACTCCTCGTCCGCAAGCGGGTGCAAGTCCGAAACCCCGCAGATGGGGCATTGCGCGGGCGGCGCCCCAAGCTTGCCGACGACGACGTGGCCGCTGCTGCACATGAATGCGGGATTCGCGTTGGGGCCTCCGCAGGTCGGGCATTCTACCGGGAACGTATCGGCCAGCTCCACCTCGTTGACAACCCCGCACTGGGTGCACTTGACGTATATCTCGGCGCCGAGCACTGCGCTGAGCACACCCCAGGTTAGAAGGGCCAGCGCCAGCACTCCAGCGCCGATGGCCGCCCCGCGGCGCACGCGTCGGTCGCATGCGATGCGTTTCAGCAGCTCGCGACCGCTTACCCTGGCTCCGGCGGTGTGGCGGCTGATGGCGTCCAGGGCGGTCTTCGGGCAGCCCGTCTGCTCGCGCCTCTGGAACTTCAGCATGGCCTGGAGCTGCGCTTCGTTGATCACCCGGCGCTCCACAAGCAACTGACAGATCGGGGGGACCTCATGGTATTGCCCGGCTGCCTTCCGCTGGAGGGTCTTCACGTCGTTCACCTTCTCCTCGGGAGCATCGGCCATGCGCGCGAGGAGTTCGAGGAACTCGGCGTCGTCCTCGTCGGGGCGGGGGAGGGCCATGAACTCCAGCAACCCGGTGGCCTGCGCCTCGGTGATGAGGCAGTCGGAAACAATGACCTCGTGAATGGGCGGGACGGGTTCGTGGTTGCCGACGAGGCGGTTCTGTTTGAGGAGAGTCTTCTCGTACTGGGCCGGCGTGATCAATTCGAGCCACTTGGCCCACTGGGCGAACCGGATGTCGGCGTGGGCGAAGCCGCTGCTTCGATCTGTCACGTAGTAATCCACCGCGCCGCCAGGTGCCGCGACAGGCTTGACGTCGCCGCTTCGGCACTTGGGACAGGCCATGCCCTCGCGCCAGCTCTTTGCCCTGAAGCGGCGGCCGCAGCCCTCGCAAAGCACCGCCGTAACGTCCTCGCGCGGGGGTGCCTGCGCATCCTGCGGCTCACCCCCGTCTGTCGCCTTGTCTTCGGCCATCGGCGCGTCTCCCACCCCATCCCCGGCGGTCGGGCTCACCCGTTCTCCGCCAGTCTCGAACGCATATCCCTGTGCCAGAGCTCGTCGGCCGCCCGGTGCAGCGCCTCCAGGCCACCAGGGGCCAGGCGCATCCCGCGCCTGTCGGCCACCGCCCTGAGCAGCGATGCCAGGTTGTGCAGCCGTTCGGTCAGGAGGGATTCGTCACCGCCCCAGCCGGCGGAGTTCTGCGTCACGAAGGTCAGCGCCTTCACCGTGGCGCCCTCGGCCTCCATGCGGTCGAGGCGCGACTCCGCGAGGGCCTCGGCGTAGGCGTTCAGGTCGGGCTCCTCGATACGCAGGTGGGGCGGCGTGTAGGTCTCCGCCGATGGGTTTCCCGTTGCCTCGAACTCGCTCGTAACCGGGGCCTCGTAAAGCTCCATCGTCCCCGCGGCCTTTCGGTCGAGCGGATCGGTATGATGGGGGAAGGGGTAGGCCCGGTGCCAGATGCTGCATTGCTCAGGATCGATTCTGCCCGGCAACGAACAGCTCGCCTGCTGAAAACCTTCGAGGCACAGGATCTGGAAGGTGTAGTCGCTGCAACTGAAAAACCCGGCCCGGAAGTTGAGCGGGTCCTCGCCGAGCCGATCCTGCCACATCTTCTTGTGCAACTGGACTATCTCGCGCTCCCTGTCATAACCGTACGAGCCGAGGTAACTCTGGTAGTTCGACAGTTGGGGGTGAGAGAGCACCCCCAACTCCATGCCGGCCTCACGCAGACCCTTGACCGTCTCAGCCAAGCGGCTTAGCCCCTCGGGAGCGACGAAGAACGTCCCGCTCAGGCCTTCGGCCTGCAAGGCATCGGCGAAGGACCTGATGCCTCGCTCCGCCTTCTGCCAGTCGGGCGGGCCGAGGACCATGGGCGGCCCGTTCGGAGGGAGGCAGTCCATCGTAAACAGGACGTAGAGTGGTTCGGCGTCGGTGCCGTTCATCTGCCCTCAGGGTGCCGGCGGCATCGCGTCCGCGCGCAAAAGCTCCTCTCGCTGCGACGGCGCCAGTCTACATGATCCAGGCTGTGAGCGCAATGCGTCCAGACCGAGGATGAAACCCGCTTCGGGGGCACGCGCTTGCAAACTGCCGGGGTTGCCTGTCTAATGTCGCGCGTAGCGGATCTGTTCGGTGCTTCCCTGGTCCAAGGAGACTTCTCGTGAGCAATTCCCTCGCAGACGAAAGCCCGGTCCTGTTCGGCCAGAACGGCCGAGGCGTCGGCCGGGTCGTTCTCCGATCCGGCGCCGCCGACTCGGAACTATACGCCGCCGACGAGCTTCACCGCCACATCTGCGCCATGCTCGGCGTGCCGCCCGTGCGCAGCCGCCACGGCACGCCGACCATCTACCTGAACGACCGTGACGCCGCCGCCGATGCGGGCATCAATGTGGACGGGCTGGAGCTTGGGCCGGAGGCGTTCCACCTCGAGACCCGCGGCGGCAAGCTCTACATCCTCGGCGGCGGGCCGCGCGGCGTCCTCTATGGGGCCTACGAGCTGCTGGAGAGGCTGGGGTGCCGGTGGTTCGCCCCGGAGCTGAGCCACATTCCGCGCGTGCGTCGGCTGGAATTGCCTCCCGTCTTAGCGACGCAGGCGCCGGCCTTCGAGTACCGCGACCCGTTCAACTTCGATGCGGCCGACCCCGTGTGGCGGGTGCGCAACCGGCTGAACGGCCACTATACCAATGTCCCGGGCTACCAGATCCCGAGTTACATGGGCGGCCAGGTCACCTACGGCCCGTTCGTGCATACGTTCCTGCTCTATGTGCCCTTGAAGAAGTTCTTCGCCGACCACCCGGAGTACTACAGCCTCGTGGGAGGCGTGCGCCAGCAGGAGCAGACGCAGATCTGCCTGACCCATCCGGATGTGCTGCGCATCGTGACGGAGCGCGTGCTCAAGGATATGCGCGAGAGGCCGGAGGCGACGATCTTCTCGGTCTCACAGGACGACTGGGAGAACCCCTGCGAGTGCCCGGCGTGCTCGGCAGTGGTCGAGGAGGAGGGGAGCCAGTCCGGCCCCGTTCTGCGTTTCGTCAACGCCGTGGCGGAGCGCACCTCGCAGGTCTTCCCGGACAATCTCATCGACACGCTGGCCTACATGTACACCCTCGAACCCCCGCGCCGCACCGTCCCGCATCCGAACGTGCGCGTGCGCCTGGCCCCGATGCGATGCTGCCACGTGCACACGTTCGGCACCTGCGATCATCCCGAAAGCACCCGGTTCCATCGGGCGCTGGAGGGATGGGCCAGGATAACAAACCAGCTTTACGTCTGGCACTATTGCACGAACTTCCGGTACTATTGCGTGCCGGTTCCGGACTTCGACGCGCTGCACGACAACCTGAGCCTCTACCATCGCAGCGGCGTGTGCGGAATGTTTCTGCAGGGGATAGGTCAGGATGCCGCCACCGGCGAGTCGAACATGCTGCGCCTGTACTTCCAGAGCAAGCTGATGTGGAACCCCGAGCAGCCGGTCTGGCCGCTGGTCGATGAGTTCCTTCCTGCGTACTACGGAGCGGCTGCGCCGAAGGTCCGGGCGTATCTGGACGCTTTTCACGCCCGCGTCCGCGAGGATCGCACGCTGCACCCGAGCCTCTACGACCCGCCGAATCGACGCCTGTTCGACGGCGACATCCTGCCGCGCACCGAGGCGCTGCTGGCCGACGGCGAGGCGGCGGTGCGGGGCGAGCAGCGGCAAAGGGTGAGGACGCTGCGTAACGGGCTGGCCCACGCGCGCCTGTTCCGCGCCGCCGGGACCTTCCGCCGCGACGGGGACGTGTACAAGGGCGAGGGGACCGAGGAGGACCTGAAGGAGTTCGACGCGGTGGCGCGCGATTGGAAGCGGGCCGGCCTGGCGCGCGTGGACGAGCCGTGGCTCCTGGATTTGGCCGTAACGAAGTTCCGCAATCGCCTGAAGGCGCACAAGGTCGAATGGCTCCGCGACGGCGAACATGCCATCGCGGTCGTGCCGGGCCTCGGCGGGCGGCTGATCGAATGGAACGCCTACGGCCATCAGTGGCTCTCGCCGCCCCGGCCGGAGTGGGATTTCTACAGCTATCCGATGCACGAGGGCTACGAGGAAGCCGTCACCTATCGGCCGCACTTCCGCCTGGGCTGGGCCGAGTCGTATCGGTGCAGGGTGCGAGCGGCACAGGGTGGCCGGGGCGCGGGGTTGTCGGTGTCGGTCAGCCTTCCGGAGGGCCTGCGGATGTCGCGCACATACGCCCTGCGCGACGGCGTCCTGCACGTGACGAGCCGCGTGGCGAACCGCGGCGCGGCCGAACTGAAGCTCACCTGGAACGCGCAGCTTCACCTCGCGCCGCCGGACGTCGCCAATGCGTCCTTGAGCGGCCCGACCACTGGCGGCGATGATCTGGCAGTGGCATACCGCGACATCGCCAACCGGCCTCCCCACTGGCCGGCGGTGCTGATGCTGGAAGGCGCGAAGCTCCCGGCCGGCGAGTGGCAGGTGGCGGCCGGCGGCTTCCGCGTCACGCACGTCTTCAAGTGCGATGCGATCATCAGATGCATCGTCGACAAGGCGCCCGACTGGGGCATGGTCGGCCTCGAGGTGCACACCGATCAGATTGTCTTGAAGCCCGGCGAGCGGATCGACGTCGCCCAGCAGATCAGCATCGAGCGGACGTGACTCCGCGTCACCTCGTTTCCCAAGGTGAGGGCCCGAAACGCGTGAGAGCGCTGCCCGGTCTGCTGGAGCGACTGAAGCGCGGGGACGTATCGCAGGCTGGGATGCTGGCGTGTCTGTCGGTTATCTGGCTGGGGCTTGTCGCCACTCAACTGAGCCCCTGTGTCGACATGAACCCGGACAGCGCCATCTACATCGAGCTGGCGCGCTCCATTGCGCAGGGACGCGGTTACACCCTTGAAGGGTTGTTCTGCCGGGGTTATCCGCCCGGCTTCTCCCTTATGCTGAGCGCGGTGACCTCCCCGGAGAGGCGCGATTACCGCCCGGAGAAACTCATCGCCGCGCTTGGCGCGCTGGGGGCGATGCTGGGCGGCTACTGGCTGCTTTCGCAGCGCTACGAGGGCAGGGCGCTTGTGGTGCTGGCCGTGCTTGTGGCGGTGTCACCGTCGTTCTTGCGCTACTGTGTCAAGCTGCGGTCGGACATACCGTTCATGTTCTTTGCGGTCGTCTTCCTGGCCGCGGGCAACCGCTATTGGCGGGCTGAGCGACTTACCTGGCCGATGGCGGTGATCTCGGCTGTGGCCATGGCCCTGGGGGTGCTGACGCGCATCGCGGGTGTTATCTTCTTTCCGGTCGCGTTTGTCTGGCTGCTCAGGCCGAGCCTGTGGCGACGGGATGCCCGGCGCTGCATCGTGTTCGCTGCCGCCGTGCTGCTCATCGCGTGTCCGGTCCTGGTCGGCTGGCTGGCGTGGCCGGGAGCCGACGGGCAGGCGGGAACATGGTCATATTCGGACTACATTCGGTCGAGGGCGCTGGGGGGCGAGTCACCGGTCTCGCTGCGAGGGCTGGGTCGGCTCGTGTCCATGGAGTCCAAGACAATGCCCAGGCAGGTCAGGAACGGGGCCTGGGCCGTCTTCCGCGTGGGCGGGCGCACGGGCGCTGCCATGTGGGCGGTGGTCCTGGTGCCCGTGGGACTTCTGGGCCTTATTCGCAGGCTGCGTAAGCCCGGTTTCACAGACTATTCGTTCTGCGGCTACAGCGCCATGGTGCTGCTCTGGCCGTCCTCCCAGGGGGCGCGTTTGTGGGTGCCCGTCTTGCCGTTGATGCTGGGTTATCTCGCGGATGGGGTTGATGGACTCGGGCGTCTCAGTGAGGAGTTCCCGAGGCCGGGGCGATGGGGATGGTTCAGACGGATCGACCGGTTGGGGGGGCGATGCCGCGGGCGCCTGGCCTGGTGGAGTGCGACGACGCTTCTTGCAGTGGGGGTTGTCAGCGGAATCGGAACGGTGCCCGCCAGTTGGCGGATGTGCCGTGAGGCCATTGGCGGGGTCTACCTGACCGGGTCTC
>CAZXDF010000138.1:0-8963 GCA_964639345.1 uncultured candidatus Brocadiaceae bacterium
AAGGCCGGCCTGGATAGAGGCGACGTCCACGCGGTGGTGCTGGCCGGCAACACCACGATGGTGCACTTGCTGCTTGGTGTTGAGCCGCTCTGGATCCGCCGGGAGCCCTACGTGGGCGGCAGCTATTGCCCCGAGCCGTTCGAGGCCGCACAGATCGGCGTGGACATCCATCCGGCCGGCCTGCTTTACTGCGTGCCGTGCATCAGCGCCTACGTGGGGGGGGACGTGACAGCTGGCGTGCTGGCCACGGGCTTGGCCGAGGGGGCGGAGCTTTCGGTGCTGATGGACCTGGGCACCAATGGCGAGGTCGTGGTCGGCAACCGCGAGTTCACGGTCTGCTGCAGCGCCTCGGCCGGTCCCGCTTTCGAGGGCGAGGCGAGCGCTTCCGGCACGCGCGCGCGTCCGGGGGCGATAGAGAGCCTGTGGTTCGACAGAAGCATTCGCTGGAAGACCATCGGCAACGCCACCCCGCGCGGCATCTGCGGAAGCGGCTACATCGACCTGCTCGCGGTCCTGTTCCGGCAGGGCGTCATCGACAGGACGGGCCGATTCCGCGACGGTTCCAGCAAGCGCTTGCGCACGGGCGAACACGGCCTGACGGAATGCGTCATCGTCGGCGCCGAAGATGCGGCCGGCACGGAGGATATAGTGTTCCTGCAGGCGGACATCGACAACCTGGTGCGCGCCAAGGGGGCGATATACGCCGCTGCCACCGTCCTGCTGGAGAGCCTCGGCATGGACTGGCCCGACGTGGACCGGATCATGTTGGCCGGGGCTTTCGGTGACAAGATCGACGTGGAGAACGCGGTGCAGATCGGCCTGCTGCCGGACGTTGCGAGGGATAAGATCGGCTTCGTCGGCAATACTTCGCTGCAGGGAGCCGTAATGGCTGCGTTGAACGAGGATGATTACGCCCGGGTCGAGGCGATAGCCCGCGCGACGACCCACTTCGAGCTCTCGACCCATCACGATTACATGGACGCCTTCATCGGGGCGTGTTTCCTGCCCCATACGGATACGGAAAAGTTCCCGTCGGTGCAACAAGGCTAGTGGTTCCTGTCGCTCTTGAGGGGATGTGCGGCCCGCCCGCGCATCCCCCAGACGCCAGACCGAGGAGGAGAAAGATGCCTGTCCCGTCAGTGAAGGAGAGCTTCTCCGGTGCGATCAACCAGGTGACCATCGGGGCGACCAGCGAGCAGGGCGGCTCGCGTACGCGAACGGTGAGCGTGGGCGGCGATACCGGCCTGCCAGTGCTTGGGTTCGAGGCGGAGTTTCCGAATAAGCCCGCGCTCGCCCTGGAGGTCTGCAACGGCGGCGTGGAGCATTGGTCGCCGGAGGTCAAGAGGCAGGTGGAAGGAGTGGCCGGCGATCTGGGCAAATGGGCGGCGCAGTGCGAGCAGTGGGGGGCCGACCTAGTCTGCCTGCGCCTGCGGGCCGCGCATCCGGACGACGGCGGGCGCTCCGCCGACGACTGTGCCGACGACGTCAAGCGTGTGCTCGAAGGCTGCGGGCTGCCCCTGATCATCTGGGGGGTCGACGTGCCGGAGGTGGACAGCATCGTGCTGCCCAAGTGTGCGCAGGCGGCCGCCGGCGAGAACTGCCTGATCGGCACGGCGAAGGAGAAGGACTACCGCACGCTGGCGGCCGCGTGCCTGGCGGACGGCCACAAGATCATCGCCGAATCGCCCTGCGACATCAACCTGTGCAAGCAGGTCAACATTCTGCTTCAGGACATGGGCGTGCCGCTTGAGGACATCGTCATCTATCCCACCACGGGCGCACTTGGATTCGGGATGATTTACATCTACTCGACAGTCGAGCGCGGACGGCTCGCCGCACTGGGTGGCGACAAGCTGCTCCAGCAGCCGGTCCTTCTGAACGTGGGCGAGGAGATCGGACGGGTCAAGGAGGCCAAGACGTCCGAGGAGGAGGAGCCGACCTGGGGCCCGGTCGGGAAGAGGGCGCCGCTGTGGGAGGCTGCGACCACTATCGGACTGCTGCACGCCGGCGGCGGGATGTTCGTGCTGAGGAACCCGGAGGCGCTTTCGCAGGTCAAGGATGCCATTGGGCGCTTGTGGCCCGTATAGCGGGACGGCGCTGATTCGCAAAGTCGGAAAGGGAGGACGACGGATGTTTATCATCGGTGAACGTATCAACGGGATGTTCAGAGGCGTCAGGAAGGCCGTTGAAGCGAAGGACGAGGGGGTCATTCAGGACCTTGCCGCAAAGCAGATCGAGGGCGGCGCGGATGCCCTCGACATTAACGTCGGTCCTGTCAAGGGCAAGGCTATCGACAACATGCTCTGGCTCATCGAGGCCGTCCAGGAGGCGACCAGCGCGCCGCTGTGCATAGATACGCCCAAGTTCGAGGTGATGCAGGAGGCGGTGAGGGCCTGTAAGAATCCGACGTTGATGAACTCCACCAAGGCGACCGAGGAAGAGCTCGAGCGCTACGTGGCGCTTGCCGTGGAGACGAACTCGAAGCTGATCGCGCTCACCATCGACGCCAGCGGGGTGCCGAGCGACACCGACAGCCGGGTCATGATGGGCGCGACCATCATCACCAAGGCGATGGAAGGCGGCATGAACGTCCCGGACGTCTTCATCGACCCTGTCATCCTGCCGGTGAACGTCGCCCCCAAGCAGCCGGTGGCGGTGATGGAAGCCATTCGCCAGCTCAAGATGTTTAGCGATCCGCCGCCCAAGTTCGTCATCGGCCTCTCCAACGTGAGCCAGAGCTGCCGCGAGACCCACATCATCAACCGGACCTACATGGTCATGGCGATCGCGGCCGGTCTGGATGCGGCGATAGTTGACTCGACGGACCGTGAGCTGGTCGAGGCAGCGATCACCGCAGAGCTTCTGCTGGAAGAGCAGATCTACTGTGACGATTACGTTGCCGCCTACATGAGGAGCAAGTGAGCGGAGCGGGCATGGCGAAGATCTTGCTGCCACATCAGGACCACTACGAGATCGCGCGCGACCGGGGCGCCGAGGAGCTCAGGCGCCGCCTGGACGCGGAGCGCCTGCGCGGGCTGGGAGTGGAGGTTTCAGACGAGGGCGGGTTGGTGCTCGCCTCGCTGTGCTGGCGGTTCGCCCTGACGGCGGACCCGTTCTCCATGGTGCTGTTGCCTCAGGGGCGGGAATGCAGCGTCGTCTGGCAGATCCTGGCGCTCAACTACCTGAACGCCGATCTGCCCCCGGAGCCCGGCCGCTTCGTCTCGTTCGCCGAGTTCGCCGAATCCCGCGGGTACTTGCGGGCTTTTGACGGGCGCGTGACCGAGCGCCTGAGTCGCACCGCGGGCCGGGAGGCGCAGGGGTTCATCGCTGCCTGCGAGCGTTGTGCCGGCACGCAGGGGACCAGCCGACCGCTGAGTTACCTGTTTCATTTCTTCCCGCGGTTCGAGTTTCAGGTGGTGCGATACGAAGGAGACGAGGACTTCGCGCCCGCCTGCAACGTGCTGTTCCCCGACACTGCCCGGGAAGTTCTGAGCGCCGAGAGCATGATCGTTGCGGCGGAACGGCTCGTCTCAGCGCTCCAGGGCAAATCTCCGTGTGACTGACCGGGTCGAGGGTTGGAAATGAAGAAGGTATACGTCGCCGCAACGCAGCAGCACGACGGGAAGACGACCGTTTCGGTGGGCCTCTACAAGGCCGCTCAGGAGCGCGGCTACAATGCGTGTTTCATCAAGCCCGTGGGGCAGCGCTACCAGGTGGAGGGTGGTGTGAGGGCGGATGAGGACGCTGTGCTGTTCAAGCACGCGCTGTTGGCCAGCGGCGAGCTGCAGGACTTGAGCCCGATCACCATCCCCAGGGGCTATACCCAGCAGTACGTTTTCAACCCCGAACCGGAGCGTATCCACGGGGAGATTCATGCGGCCTTTGACCACGTGTCCGCCGGCAAGGACCTGGCCATCATCGAGGGCACGGGCCATGCAGGGGTCGGTTCGGTTATCGACGCATCCAACGGCACGGTCGCCAGCATGCTCGGCGCTGACTGCGTGCTGGTTACCCAGGGCGGGATCGGGCGCTGCATAGATGAGGTTTGCCTGAACCAGGCCCTTTTCGAGAAGAACGGGGTCCGGGTCATCGGGGCGGTCGTCAACAAGGTCTTCGAGGAGAAGTACGACAAGATCGCGAAGGCGGTCCGGCAGGGACTGAAGAATGCGGGCGTTGAGTGCCTGGGAGTGATTCCCTATCGCGCTGAGCTGACCTATCCCACCATCACGCAACTCCGGGACGAGTTGACCCTGGAGGTGCTCTGCGGCGAGCAGGGCCTGGGCATCAAAGTGCGGAGCATTATCATCGGGGCGATGGAGCCGCAGAACATGATCCAATACCTCGAAGACGGCTGCCTCGTCGTGGTGCCCGGCGACCGGGTGGACAACATCATCATCTCCATCAACGCCCATCTGATGAGTCGATACGCCTCTGGGCCGCGCATCGCCGGGCTGTTGCTGACCGGTGGCATGAGGCCGCATGCGAGCATAATGGACGTCCTCTTGAAGGTGGGCGTGCCAGTTGTGCTGTCGAAGGAGGACACGGCCACCGCTGCCTACAGGGCGCGGCGGCTCGTGGCGAAGATTACGCCGAAGGATGCGGCCAAGATCGATCTGGCCACGGAGCTGACCAAGCAGCACGTAGACCTGGAAAGGATACTCGCGGACTAAGCTCTGTCTGAGAAGTCCGTCGTCGGCCCGAGAGCGAGCGAGACCAAGCGGTTCGCGGAGCCTGCAGCAGGCATATCCTTGGATACGCCGATACAGGGCGACAATGAAACGCGCCGGTCGCAGCCGGTCGCAGCCGGTGGAAGCACGATCGGGTTTCTCAGACAGAGCCTGAAGGCCGCGAGCAGCGCGTCCGGCCGGGGCCATTGCCTCCGCTTGCCGCAGAAGACACATTTGCTCCGAGAAACCACTGTCCTCTTACGTAAGGGAGAAGCGACCTTGTTAAACGACCTGGAGATTGCGCAGCAGGCCACACTCAAACCAATCGAGCAGGTTGCGGGGGCGATCGGCATTCAGCGCGACGAGCTCGAACTCTACGGCGACTACAAGGCGAAGGTCAAGCTCGATATCCTCGAGCGTCTCAAGGACCGGCCCAACGGCAAGTACATCGACGTGACCGCCATCACGCCCACCCCACTGGGGGAGGGCAAGACGGTGACCACGATCGGCGCCACGCAGGCCCTCTGCCGCATCGGCAAGAACGCGTTGGTGTGCATCCGGCAGCCCTCGCTCGGCCCGGTCTTCGGCATCAAGGGTGGGGCGGCCGGCGGAGGCTACAGCCAGCTGGTCCCGATGGAGGATTTCAACCTCCACCTCACCGGCGACGTCCACGCCGTCAGCATCGCGCACAACCTGGCCGCGGCGTTCCTGGACAACGCGCTCAAGCGCAAGAACCGCCTGAACATCGACCCCGACACCATCTCGTGGAACCGCGTGGTCGACCTGAACGACCGCTGGGCCCTGGAACAGGTCGTCGTCGGCCTGGGCAGCGGTTTCGTGCGCCGCAGCGGGTTCGATATCAGCGTGGCCAGCGAGCTGATGGCCATGCTCGGCCTGGCGAGCAGCCTCCAGGACCTGCGAGAGAGAGTGGGGCGGGCGGTGGTGGCCTCCACCTACGATCGCGAGCCCGTCACCTGCGAGGACCTTGGATGCGCCGGTGCGATGACCGTGCTGCTCAAGGACGCCCTGAAACCCAACCTGATGCAGACGCTCGAAGGCGGGCCGGCCTTCGTGCACACAGGCCCCTTCGCAAATATCGCGCACGGCAACTCCAGCATCCTGGCCGACAAGATCGCGCTCCGGCTCGCCGACTACGTCGTGACCGAGAGCGGGTTCGGAGCCGACATCGGCATGGAGAAATTCTTCGACATCAAGTGCCGCGCGAGCGGCCTGGTGCCGAATGCGGTCCTGCTCGTGGCGACCATCCGCGCGCTCAAGATGCACTCGGGCGACTTCCAGGTCCGGCCAGGCAAGCCCCTCGACCCGGGCCTCACGCAGGAGAACCTGGACGCCGTCGCGCGCGGGTGCGCCAATCTATCCAGGCACATCGAGAACGTCGGACGCTTCGGCGTGCCGTGCGTGGTGTGCGTCAACAAGTTTACTGCCGACACGCCCGGCGAGATCGAGGTCGTGCGCGAGCAGGCCAAGAAGGCCGGGGCGGAGCAGGTCGTGGTCAGCGATGTGTGGGCCAACGGCGGCGCGGGCGGCGTCGACGTGGCCGAAGCGCTCGTGGAGGCGTGCGAAAAGGAGAACGCCTTCAAGCTCCTCTATCCCGACGAGATGCCGATCAAGGAGAAGATCGAGACCATCGCCAAGACGATCTACGGCGCCGATTGCGTGGAGTTCGCCCCCGTAGCCGAGCGGAAGATGAAGCTCTTCACCGAACGGGGCTGGAACAAGCTGCCCATCTGCATGGCCAAGACGCACCTGTCGCTCTCCCACGACCCCACGCTCAAGGGAGGCCCCACGGGCTTCGTGTTCCCCGTGCGCGATATCCGTCCGTCGCTGGGCGCGGGGTTCCTGTATCCGCTTTGCGGCGACATGCGGACCATCCCCGGGCTGCCCAGCCATCCGGCCGGCGAAAAGGTGGATATCGATGCCGAGGGGAATGTCGTCGGGCTGTTCTGAAGCCCCGCCGCAAGAAAGAGCGCAGGGGCACGGTGTCCCGTGCCCCTGCATCGTTCCTCGGTTCGTCAGGCGACCGTTTCGTACCCGGCATTCCGCAAGACGGCGCTGGCGGTTACGCAGGCGGGGGAATCGGCCGGCAGCTCCAGGAGGGACCGGCCCTCGGAATCGTACCGCTCCACTGCCTGATCGTTCTCTATCCTGCCGACGTACGTGGCGCCGGCGATCTTCTCCAGCCTGGCCTCTTCGCCTGCCGGGAACCGGTGGTTGGCCACGAGGAACAGGTTGTCGAATCTAAAGCCGATCTCGCCCGCGAGGTCCCTGAAAATCTCCGTATTGCGCATCGACTTGGCCGAGCTATCCACCACGGCAAAGACATCGTCCGCCTCGTTGGCCACGCGGCGGTTCAGGTGCTCCAGGCCGGCCGGCGAGTCCAGAATCGTGAAGGCATAGCCCCCCGCCATCCCCGGGATCAGAGCGTGCAGGATGTCGTTCGGCGCACAGTAGCATCCCTGGGTCCATTTCACCCCGAGCGTTATCAGGTCGAACTCAGCCGACTCGTAGAGGCAGGAAGAGTTGAGCAGGTATTCGACCTTTGCCGGCAACGGGAGGCTCGCCAGGTCCTCTTCGGTCTTGCCTTCGCGGATGTTGAGCAGGATGTCGGAAATGGTCTGGATTTCGTTTGCCTGAAGGTCCACGCCCAGCATGTTGCCGAGGCACTGGTCGGGGTCGAGATCAATTAGTAGTTTGGGCGATGTGAGAAACCGGCAGGCCAACGCTGTGAAGGTGGTCTTCCCGGTCCCACCGCGCCCCGTTACAACCACTCTCTTAGCCATAGAGACGTTATCCTTATCGGGGGGGATCTGCGTTCTGCGGACATTCCGAACGGAAGCCTACTCTCATGATAGCGGCATGCAGCGTATCTCGCAAGCGACCCCGGCCCATTGGCGTGCGCCGTGCCCCCAGGTGTGTTCACGGCCCTTAGCGGAACCAGGCGTAGTTCAGGCCCAGGGACCGATCGGCCAGCGGCAGGTCAACACGCACTCCGCCGCCGGCGGAAGATGCCTTCAGCGCGACCTCCACCTCCACCGCCACGGCCACGCGACGGCCCGAGTTCTTGGGTTCGTCCCGCTTGCCCGCAAGGCAGTCCAGCACGTCGGCCAGTGAATAGACGGCCCCGTAAGGCGGGACGAACTGCGGATCAGACCACGGCATCTCCACCCGCCGTTTGCCGGCCGGCGTCTCCACCTCCTGCCACAGCCTCCATCCGCCCGAACCACGGAGTATCTCGCCTTCCGTGCCGCTCAGTCGCACGTCGGGGGCGCCCGGTCGGAAGTGGACCATCTGCCCGTTCTGTGCGGCCAGGACGCCCTGGCCCCGGAACTCGTCGCTGCCGCCCTCGGACCGCGGCTCGTCCCCGATGCCGATGGCCCAGGCCGGCGGGCTGTCGAGGAAGTAGGACCAGTTCTGGTGCTGCCCGCCGGGACCGGGCGTCTCGATCGAAACTATCTCCCCGATGGCCCCTTCCTGCACCAGCTCTTTGGCCTTGGCAAAGGAAGGATGGGTTGTGGTGATCGCCCCGCAGCACAGCGGCACTGCGGCCTCGGCGCACGTGCGCACCATGCGGTCGGCTTCTTCCAGGGTGTGGCACATCGGTTTCTCGGTGAAGATGCCTTTGGCGCCGCACTCCACCGCCAGGCAGGTCAGGTTCGCACGCCCCTTCGTGTTCGTGCACACCGCGACGATTTCGGGCCTTTCCTTGCGCAGCATCTCCTCAGCATCGGTGTAGACGGCGTCTATCCCGTAGCGCTCGGAGAAGGCCGCCAGGCGCTTGCGATCCCTGTCTGCTGCGGCGACCAGCTCGGTCTCGGGCCTGTCCCACAGGGCCTCTGCATACGTTGTGGGAAGGCCCTCGTTGCCGGGGTGCTCGTGATGGTAAAACTTCCGATGGATGTCCAGCGGCGGGGTAGGGCGGTCCACGTCGTCGACGTCGAAGCGGCCCCCGGCACGCGTGGCCAGGTCATAGAGCATGCCCATCCATCCCAGGCCGATGACGGCCGCGCGATACTGCGCCATTCTGCGCTCCTCCTTCACTTGTCCCGCTGAAAAAGCTGCAAACACACCTGGTTCGGGCCTTCAAAGAACGCCAGGCGGATGCCTCCGACGCCGGCGTCGAAGGGCTCCTTCAACAATTGCACGCCCTTCTCCGCCAACTCCCGGGCCGCTGCGTCGACGCTGTCGACCCTGAAGGATATGTGATGGAAGCCTTCCGGCGCCTGCACGGTTCTCGCCGGCATCAGCTCCAGGATGAAGTCGCCCGCTTTCAGGAAC
>CAZXDF010000139.1:0-8990 GCA_964639345.1 uncultured candidatus Brocadiaceae bacterium
CTCACAACTCCTGGATCAATTCTCGGGGAAGGGGTCAACATCGGCACCTATGCCGATCACCGGTTCCATCCCGAGGAGCACGGCAGGATGAACTTCGGTCCTTTCGGCCACGGCGGCCTGAATGCGCCCATAACGTTCGAAGATGCGGCGGGCCGCCGCATCTTCATAGGCTGGATCGGTGAAGGGCGCCCCGAGGAGGTTCAGCGGGCCTCGGGGTGGTCGGGGGTCATGTCCCTGCCGCGGGTGCTTTCCCTGTCCGGTGACGGGGCGCTGCTGGTCGGACCTGCGCCGGAACTGGAAGTCCTGCGCGGCGATCATTGCCGATGCGGCGACATCCCCATCCCGCCGCGGTCCAACGTGTTCCTGCAGGACGTTCGGGGTGAGTGCCTTGAGATAGGGGCCGAGATGGAGCCGGACGACGCGGGGGAGGTCGGCATCAAGGTCAGGTGTTCGCCCAGATGCGAGGAGCAGACTCTCATCTCCTACAACCACGCCGAGAAATGCCTGAGCCTGGACGTGGGGCGTTCGAGTCTGAGTCCGGACGTCGAGGACCGGGGGGCGGAGTGCGGCCCCCTGGAATTGGCCGAGGGCGAGTCCCTGAAGTTGCGCATCTTCCTGGACCGATCCGTGGTGGAGGTGTTCGCGAACGGGCGGCTATGCCTGACAAAGCGCATCTATCCGTCGAGGAGCGACAGTCTCGGCGTGGCGCTTTTCGCACGCGGCGGACGCGCGAAGCTGCGCTCTATGGACGCCTGGCACATGAGCTCGATCTGGCCCGCTGGGGAAGAAGGCTGACGTGCCACTCTTGCGGCGCCGCCGCTCTGCCACCCCAGCAGCGGTCAGGTCCCGAGCAGCAGGATCTGCTCGATCACCGGGGCCATCCGGTCGGCCATGAGGCGGAAGCCGTGGTCGGTCGGATGCACCCCATCCACCAGGGCGCTATCCGTGCCGAACGGGATCAATGCAAAGCCGTCCACCAGGTGGATGTTCCGGTCGCCGCGCTTTCGATGGCGAATATAGTTCTCCATCATGATGTCCCGCCGGGCTTCGAGGACCACACGGGTTGGAGGGTAGAAATCATACTGGGAGAAGCACACGTTCGTCACGAGCAGGATCGGCGTGTCGGGCCGCCGTGCGCGCAGTATATCGATGAAGCGCGGCAGGGTGGGCTTGAGTTCGACGGGGTCCACGTTCGCCAGATAGTCCAGCACGTAAAGGGCGGCGTCGATCTCGCTGATTAGCTCGGCCACCTCCGCCTCCCCTCGCCCGGAACCCGAGAAGCCGAGGTTGACCACGTCGAGGTTCAGCATCCGCCCGAGCGCGGAGACATAATCCGTGCCGGCCGTCCACGCGCAACTTCCCTGGGTGATCGACGTGCCGTAGATCACGACGGGCTTCGGGAGCACCGGAGGCGAAGGCGCGAGGAGGCGCGCGCCCTTGCTCACGCCCAGCTCCAGCACCAACCCGGGCTCGTGCGGCAGGTAGAACCGGAACTCGCGTACCTTTCGGGGAATCCCAACGAAGAGCTCGTGCTCGGAAGAGGGGGCCGTCAGGTCTGGAACGAAGGTCGCCCAGGGGCGCATCCGGCCGGGCAGTCCGCAATACAGGGCCGGCCGGCTCCTGCCGCTCGAGGGCGCTTGCTCGGGGGACGAGTGCTCGGGAGCCTCTCTCGCCACGCGCACGGCCATCGCAGTGGCGTCAGAGCGAAAAGCGAGGCGAACGCTCGCCGGGCTCTGAGCCAGGTTCCAGACTATCTCCCGCACCGTCCCTTCCGCCCGAAGCGGCAGACGGCAGAAACGGCCGCCGTTCTCCTTCAACCACGCCAGCCCGCGCACCGTAAACCGCGGGTCGGTCACCGAGACCCAACGCAGGTTCTCCGGGCAACTTTGAGCTTTCGCTCTTGCTTTCTTATCGACCTTGACCGCCCGCTTCCGTGCCATGCTGTTCACCTCTTACACGAGAGTTGGACCTGAGCCATCATTCACCATTCGGCCGCATCATACGCCCTCGCCGCCATTCACGTCAATCGGTGTTTCTCGCCTCTTCGATCATGGCGACCAACTGCTCAAGCGGCACGTCCGCCTGAAGCGTGATGCCGGGCTCCAGGATGTAGCCGCCGCCCCGGCCCATCTCCCGCTTGAGCCGCCTGACCTCCTCGCGCACCTCCTCGGGCGTTCCGAAGGGCAGGAGATGCTGCGTGGGCACCCCGCCGCAGAACGCCAGGTCACTTCCGAACTCGCGCTTCAGTCGGAGGATGTCCATGGCCTCGGGCTGGATGGGGTGCAGGACGTCCAGCCCCAGGTCGATCAGGTCGCCGATGATGGGGTAGATGTTGCCGCAACTGTGGAGGAACACCGTGCGGCCGTTCTTCTTGGCCAGCGAGAATATCTCCTCCAGAAGCGGCCGAATGAACCTTCGCCAGGCCTGCGGTGACATGAGCATGTCCTTCTGCGTTCCGTAGTCGTCGCTCAGGAAGATGCTGTCGAACCGGAACCGGGCGAACAGGATTTCCATCGTTTGCAGGATGTAGTCCGCTATCCCCCGCAAGAGGTCGCGCACGAACTCCGGATGGAGCGCCACGTCAAGCAGGATGTTCTCCATCCCGCGCATGAACGTCGCGCGCTCCCACAGGTCGCCAACCGCGATGACGACGTAGCTCTTCCGGCTGGCCTCGCACCGGCGGCCCAGGGCCTCGAAGCGGTACTCCTCTGTGGCGTCCGGAAAGGTGTAGTTCGCCAGGTCCGGTTCCGGGAGGCATGGACCGATCGGCGAGCCGCGGTCTACATCATTCGTGGACCACACCACGCCGAACTCGTCCGCAACCGATTCGCCGAACTCCTGCGGAGATGCGTACAGGGGCTTGATCGACGTCGGCGCCGTAATGCGGATCGGGAATCCGAGCACCTTTTCGATGGGGGCGCCGCCGTAGTGCTGCTCGACCTTCTGCCTGGCCGGCGGGGAGAACATGAAGTTGTACGGCACCGCAACGTCTTCCCTGTGGGCGAGCGCCTGTTGTATCCATTCCTTCTTGCTCACCATTCGGCGTGCTCCTCCGCGTCCCGGCGCGCATCGTGCCGCAATCTCGCCCGGCGCATGAATAATACCCCCTCTCGAAACCACAATCGAAACCCGAGTCATCTCCCGGGATAAAGGAGGTCGAACTCCGAACTGCCCACGACGAGCCGCAAGACCACGAAATGATGAATAAGGTCGCTGCCCACCAGGGCGATCCCCACCGCGAGGGTCCAGCCGGAGAGTGCCGGTCGCTTCCTCCAGACAGCCACGGCAAGCGCTATCAACGCCAGGCCGATGTAACCGTGATGAATGCGTATGCCCCCGGTAAGACGCACGATGGTCGAGGCCGTATCGCGGGCCGCTTCGAGGCCAAGCCCAAAACGGTTGAAAACGGTAATCCCTTCGAACAGGACCGTCAGGACGGCGGCCCACAGAACGATCTGCCTCTTGCTCAGCATCTTCACGGTCGGCAAACCCCCTTGCAGGACAAATGCATCCGCCGAAGCTCGTAGCTCCAGGTTCCCATCGCCGGCTGAATGCGGCTACACCGAAACCCGGACGTGCGGCGGACCTTCGAGCAGACCTTCCACCACGAGTTCCAGGAGCTGGCTGCTGCCATCGTCCAGCCGTCCGGTGCGCTCGGTCACATTGATCGAAACATCGCGCTGGTCGGTCCCGTACTCCTCCGCCCTTTGCCGCAGACAGAAGACCAGGTGCCGGGCCGCTTCCTTCTGCGCGTCGCGCAGCCGTCCGAACTCCCTGCGTCCCAGCGGCCCCATCATGATAAACGAACCGGCCTCGTTGGGCCGGATGCTGACGGCCTCGCGCACAATCACCTTTCCTGCGACGGCGCCCACGGCGTTGGCCACCTCGGCATGGGGCGGCACAACCACCCGCGCACCCAACAACCGCCCCGCCTCGGGGATGAACACCCCGGCCGGAGCACCGATTCCCACCACCGTCCTGTTCTCCGTAAACGTGACGCGGAAGGGGCCGCGCTCGTCGGCGCGCGCCGTGACCATCGCGTCCATGAGGGCGCGGAGCACCTCGCTGTCCTCGCCTTCCGGGTCGCCGGGGCCGAGCGAGAGTTCGCGGCGCATCACCTGGTAGGCGAGCAACTCGCAGCACCGATCCCTGATCAGGCCAGCGAAGTAGGTCGCATCGCCCGCCACGAAAACGCCCAGGATCCGCGCTGCGGCCATGGCCGCGGCTGTGCTGTAGGCCGTGAACTCGCCGAGAACATGCAAGGCGTCGGTGGGCGTGAAGGCGCTGCGCCGCACCACGCCGAGGCCTTCAAGGCGACGGGTGGGGAGCAACCCGATGGCCACGGCGCCCAGTTCGCGCGCCAGGCGCTGGGGGCTGGCCGGCCCGCCCTCCAGCAGCCGCAGAAGTCGCGCCTCCTGCTCCGAAAGCCGAAGCCCCGGCCGAACGCGCACCAGCGTGAAGAACTCCGCTGCCGTCGGCGGCACGTATTCGTACCGCGACGCCTCCGCCAACTCCTCCAGGTGTTCGACCACACCCGGCCCGTCATCCGCCAGGAAGGACAATGGCGTGACGCGCTCGGGACCGATCTCCAGCTTCGTCCCGCCCTCGAGGACCTTCACGTAGCTGTCCCCGCCGAGGCCGCTCGTCAGTATGTCGGCGGCGGCCACGCTCGTCTGCCAGGGCCCGACCGTGGCCCCCTCGGCGCAGACCGACACGCGGCCCCCGCTCACAATGGCCACGTCCGTGGTCGTGCCGCCGATGTCCACGGCCACCAGTTCGTCCAGCCCCGTCAGGAACCGCGCCCCCGTGGCGCTTGCCGCGGGGCCGGAGAGGATGGTCTCGATGGCGCGTTCGCGCGCTGCGGACATCTCGATCAGCGACCCGTCGCCCCGCGCCACGAACACGGGCGCGCCGACGCCGTGGCGCTTCAGCGCGTGCTCGACGGCCCGCAGGAGTTCGTCAATGACGGGAATCAACCGCGCGTTAAGCACGGCCGTGTGCGCGCGGCGGACGAAGTCAAGTTGCGCCGACAGCTCGTGCCCGCACACCACCGGAAGGTCGCAGACGGTGCGGACAGCGTCCTTGACGGCGTCCTCGTGCGAGGGGTTGTGCACGCTGGCGTATCCGCTCACCGCGAGGGCCTCGACGCCCTCGCCCAGAAGCTCCTCCGCCGCCCGGCGCACCGCCACCGGGTCCACCGGCTCAAGCTCGGCGCCGTCGATGCTCAAGCGGCCCGGGACCATGCGCACCGGGCGCGTCCTGATCTGCTCCAGGCCCCACTCGCCCACCGGCATCAGCAGGAGGCCCACACGGGCGCCGCGATCCTCGACGATGGCGTTGGTGGCGAGAGTGGTCGAGAGGCACACGACGCTCAGGCGCCTGAGCAGGTCCCGGTCGAGCGCGGCGACGGCCTGCGCAACGCCGATGCTCAGGTCGTGGGGCGTGGTGGGTCGCTTCGCCTTCGAGAGCACTGCGCCGGTCTCGAAGTCCACGACCGCCGCGTCGGTATACGTGCCGCCGGCGTCGATGCCCAGCCCGAGTCCGCCCGCAGCGCCACCGTCCTCCTCCTCCCCGCCACCGCCGCGGACGATGCGCTCTCCGAGCTCCACGCCGCTGAGCGCGCGCTCGGCGAGCAGAACGTCTTCCTCGGACTGGGCGGCCGGCACCGCGGTGACCAGGCGGGAATCGTTCGTGGTGATGACCATGTGGTGGGGCGGCACAACCAGGAACAGACCATCGTCATGCGGGCCGATGGCAAGCGCGCGCATGAAGGCGAGCTCGCCCTGGAGTTCCTCGAAGTCCCACCCGGAGGCCTCGGCCAGCAGGTGCGCGTGCTGGCGGTAGCGCTCGATGTCCCCGAGGCCATTATTGATCAGCGCGATGCGACTGTAGTTCCTGTGCCAGCTGTGGAAGAACTCCGCGATCATGCCGGCGTTTTCTTCCCCGTAGGCGTCCTCCCACTCGGGGAAGTGAGGATCGTCGCGCGGGGACCATCTGCGGCGCAACGCGGTGAGGCGATGGGAGTCGGGATGCGTCTTATTCTCGAACCAGCCGGGCGTCATGTAGAAGGTGCCGGGGCACGCGCGGAACTGCTCCCAGTAACGTTCGGCCCCACCCAGGAACATCCCGATGCAGTCGTGCACGCGCGGCAGGACCAGGGGCACGTCCCGGCTGATGATGCCCACCGTGCCGCGCCCGCACAGGCCATAGAAGATGGCAATGCGCTCGAAACGTTCGGCGGGGGTCCGGTCGACGGCGTCCTGAAGCCTTGCCTTAAGCTCCCGAGGCCGGCTGTGCAGGCCCGCGTCGAGCAGCTCTACCTGGCACTCAAGCCGACTCTCCTTCGCCAGAAGCTCGAGCTCGCGCTCGAACACGCCGCAGGCGATGACCTTGATTTCTTTCGGCACCGGCGGGACCTCAGAACCTGACGCTCAAAGGCGGTTGCACCGCAGGCGGTTGCGCCGCCTGTCGAACGATGACCAGACGGTCCAGTACAGCACGTAGCGAGCAGGCTTGTCAAGGGAGGAGAGTCCGCAGGCCGCCGACGGACTGGACGATTAGCCCCCCGGATGCGTCACTCAGCCGTCGCCGCCAACGCGGGCACGGGTGGGCTGAACCAGCCCTGCGTGCGCAGGCAGATGCGCACCAGCATAAGCATCAGGGGCACCTCTATCAGGACGCCTACCACGGTGGCCAGCGCAGCCCCGGAGGAGAGGCCGAAGAGCATGGTGGACGTCGCTATGGCCACCTCGAAATGATTGGAGGCCCCGATCATGGCGGAAGGTGCGGCGTCCTGGTAGCGAAGCTTCAGGAGCCTCGCGAGCCCGTAGCCGAGCCAGAAGATCAGGTTGGTCTGGATGAAGAGCGGGATGGCGATCCAGAGGATCGTGAGGGGGTTGGAGAGGATCACGCTTCCCTTGAAGGAGAACAGGAGCACAAGCGTCACCAGGAGCGCGCAGATGGTGACTGGCGTGAGGATGTGAAGGAACCGGTCCCTGAACCACTCATCCCCCTTGGCGGCGATAATCCACCTGCGGGACAGGTAGCCCGCCGCGAGCGGAAGCGCGACGTATATCCCGATGGACAGCAGAAGGGCCTGCCAGGGTACCGGGAGCCTCCCCACCCCCAGAAGGAACCCTCCCAGCGGCCCGTAGAGCAGGAGCATGGCGAGCGAGTTGATCGCGACCATGACGAGCGTGTGGCCGTCGTTGCCCCTCGCCAGATGTCCCCACACCAGCACCATAGCCGTGCACGGGGCGATGCCAAGCAGGATGCACCCGGCCAGGTAGCTGCGCCAGAGCGGGACTTCGAGCATCTTGAGGCGGTCCTCTTTCGGCGACGCGAAGGTGTTACCGCATTCGCACTCTACACGGGCCTCCGGCCCCACCCCAGCGGAAGCGGGAACTTCCACCTGAGTGCCACAGTCGGGGCATCTGGTAAGTTCGACCACCTCGCCCGCGCCGTAAGTCTCCCCGGCCGGCAGGTCCAGGCCGAAAGGCATCTTCACCAGGTCCACCTTGTCCGGCCCGATGAAGCCCAGGAACAGCGTGCCCAGGAAGAACGCGGCTATGGCGTACATGGTGAAGGGCTTTATGACCCAGTTCACGAACAGCGTCAGGCCGACGGGCTTCGCGCTCCTGCCGGCCCTGAGGACCTCGGCGAAGTCTATCTTCACCATGATGGGATACATCATGAAGAACAGACAGATGGCGATGGGCACGGAGACCACGGGCGCGCCGCCGATGCGGATTGCCAGTCCGTCCAGAAACCCGGCCATGCCGGGGGCGATCTTGCCCAGCACGATCCCGCCCACGATGCAGAGGATCACCCACACGGTGAGAAACCTCTCGAATACGGTCAGCCCCCCGCCAGGCTCGACAGTAGAGGTGTCAGCCACCTTCAGGCCTCCTGGTCATGCTTTAGCAGACCTTCAGGGAGTCTCTCAACGAACGCCTTGATCTCGTCGCGCACCCGCCGGTAGTGGGACATGGCGTCCTGCTCGGAGGCGGCGCCTGCGGCAAGCGCCGGCGGATCGTCAAACCCGACGTGGATCACCTCTGCCCTGCCCGGAAAGACGGGGCAATTCTGCTGGGCGCGGCCGCACACCGTCACGACGTAGTCGAACTTGATGTCACCAAGCTCCTCCACGGGCTTTGAGCTGTGGGCCGAGATGTCCACACCCGCTTCCGCCATGACGCGGACGGCCCGCGGGTCGAGCCCGTGGGGCGCAGTGCCGGCGGAGTACGCCTCGACGCAGTCCCCCTTGAGCGCCCGCGCCCAGCCCTCGGCCATCTGGCTGCGGCACGAGTTGCCCGTGCACAGGAAGAGCACCTTCAGCTTCTCAGCAGACGCCATGCGCATGCTCCCATCAGTTTGCGCGGGCAAGACATCCGGCCTTCGCAGCCGGCCCGTCCTCCGCAGTTTCATCCTTCGCAGTAGCTCTGCTACGGAGGGTGAAAGCGGCTGCTTCGGCGGAGTAGGCTGTCGTGCCCCTTCCAAATTAGTTCCACATATGCCGCCACAGTCGCCGAGCCGACGAACGCTCGTCCTCTGGTCAGCGCGATGCCGACATTATGGTGGGGAATCTCACCCAAGGGGCACGGGCCGGATCGACAGACCGGCCGGAGCACTTCCGGCGGGCTTTGATCGAACCGGTTCTCCTGCAGTGCGCCTCGCTCCAAGCCCGCCTCGTATTCCCTTGCCACGCAACCGGTTACGCACCCGCGCGTGTGCTCGGCGGCCTGTTGGGACCATCGGATGCGCGCACTATACCCCGGTGCCGCCCCCTCCGTCAACCGCGCTCCCTGGCCGGGCGCCGGGCCGGGATTCGAAATTTGCCCTTGAAGGTGCTTGACATTGCGTGCGTTCGTCCTATAATCTACTGCCAAATGTGAGCCCCCGCATTGCATGGATGTAGCGAGGGGGACGGAGCGGGGGAAATTTGCCGCGGGAGATACTGCATGAACGCTTTAGCGAAGATTTTGGTAGTC
>CAZXDF010000140.1:0-11680 GCA_964639345.1 uncultured candidatus Brocadiaceae bacterium
GCGTCAGACTGCCTGAAGGACGTGATCCTGGGCGTGGAATTCCGCGACGGAGTCCGAGCCGACGCCCAGACGGAACAAGAAGACCAAGCCGACGCCGCCTGAACCTCCATACACAACACTTGACAATAACTCGGAAGAGGCGCACGAATAGAGAATAGGAACGCGGAAAGGAAGAGCCGATGAAACGTGTACCCTTTGCCGTGATCATACTACGGAAAAGGCGAGACATCGGTAGAGCAATTGCTACTGTGCCGCGCGAGGACAGGGTGGGGGCGGTGGGCGAAGAGAGACAGGAATCCCGCTTGCCGGGCTGAGGGAATACGGCCGTCTGCCGCCGCCCTTCCTGTGGCGACTCCAGGCACGCGGTATAATGGCGCGAACGGCACCTTCTATCCCATGGCAGTCATCGCCGGTTTCGGAGGCAGTCAATGGCGAGCCGGGTATGCCCCTGGTGGCACGCGTACTTCTTCGACAACCGGCTCCGTCGGCTCGTGCACCGGCGAAGATCCTTGGCCCCTACCTGACGGAGGGCATGACGGCACTCGACGTGGGCTGCGGCATGGGGTTCTTCTCGATCGCGATGGCCCGCATGATCGGCGATGAGGGCCGGGTGATTGCCGTCGACCTTCAACAGGAGATGCTGGACGTGCTGCTGCGGCGCGCGCGGCGCAAGGGGGTGGCCGACCGCATCCGCGCCCAGCGCTGCGCCGAAGATGAGCTGGGCGTCGAGGACGAGGTGGACTTCGCGCTGGCCTTCTGCGTGGTGCATGAAACGCCCGACCCCACCGCGCTCGCCCGGCAGGTGCGGCGATGCCTGAAGCCTGGGGGCAAGTTGCTCGTGGCCGAGCCCGTCTTTCACGTCTCGCGCTCCGAGTTCCGGGATACCGAGGCCACCATCGGTGAGGCAGGCCTGCGCCCGTGTGATCGGCCGCGCATTCGATTCTGCCGGGCCGCCGTCTTCGACAGTCCCTGAGAATGGCCCGCCCGGTCAGTCCAGCAGGCCTGCAAAGCGGTCGAAGCTGTCGGCGTCGATCACCGAGTAGTAGTTGCGAAAGTAGGTCTCGGGATTGCCGGCGGCGAGGCGGCGGCCCGGCGGGGCGAGGGGCGCCAGGGGCCCCGTGTGCCGGGCGATTGCAACGGCGTTGCCTTCCCAGACAAGATCCACCACGTGCGAGTACGGATTTGCTATTTGTCCGACGAAGACGAACCGGCCGCCGTTTTCGACGAACTCCTCCATGGCGGGCGTCACTCCAATGTGGGTGAAGTCTGCCGCGCTGACGACGACCAGGACGTCCGGCGAGAGCTTCTCGAGCGCCAGATCAATGCTGGCAGCATGGTAGTCCTCATCATTCAGGGGGGGGGTTGCCCCGGTCAGCGGCGTCTCCTCGTCCAGGAAACGGGCTGAAAACGCGTCGTAGACCCCTGCGAGCAGGCCGTCCTTTTCCAGGCCCGCCTGGATTCCCTCAATCCTCGCCCCGTAGGGACCGGAGAGGTTGCGGATAAGGACAAGGACGCCGACCCTGCGCCCTCGCACGGCCTCGGCGCTCTCGGCCGCGACCTCGGCCACGCGGCGCCCCAGATAGCGTTCAAACTTGGCATTCACGAACCCGCCCGCGGGCGGGCCGGAAGCGATCCTCATCGCCGCCACGACTGCGGCCGCGACCACGAGAAGGATCAGAAACGCCGGCAGTGCCCTGTCCCGGCCCGTCCCGATGTTCTTGTCCCGGCGCAACGCCATCCCTGCACCTCCGCGAGTTCTGCTCGCCCGAGTCAGAAAGTGATCACTGACGCACTGTCCAGACCGTTCCACAGCGTAGGGTCGCCCGTGCCGGAGACTCCGGTGGGATCGTCGCTGTCATAGCCGGCTTCCTGCATGGTGAGGGACTTGGCGTGGCCATCGGCGAAGGCGGCGTTGAACTCCCCGTCGTGCCGTGGATCGGCCGGGCACTGTCCTCCGGACGTGGTTCCCCATCGCGCGTTGAGCATGACGGGCGGGTCGAGGGTATAGGCATGGACGCCGTCGCTCATGGTGCTGTCGCCGAAGGCATCGCCGATCAGGATGGTGCGGCCCGGCACCTTGATCTGGCGCGCCGCCACCGGGAACCGACGGCGCAGGGCGGTCGAGGAGAAGGGGCCGAGAGTCATCCAGTTATAGCCGTAGGAACCGGTTCGCAGGTAGTCACCCCGCCTGACGCCGGAGAACTGGTGACGAGAGCCCCCCACGTCGGGGCACTTGAGCAGTCCGTTCATTATGCGGTTGCCCGTTGACGGGGTGCTCTCCTGGGACGGGTCCTCGACGCTGCCGCCGATGTAGTCGTCCAGGGCGATGCCCCAGCGCGTCTTGGGGCGGGTCGGGTCCTTCCACCGAACGCTCGGGTACCGGCTGTCGTGGTCGTTGAGGTACATGGCGAACCCTACCGCCACGTTCCTCTGGTTGCTCAGGCACACTGTCCGGCGCGCGGCCTTTCGTGCGGTACTGAGAGCGGGCATGAGCATGCCGGCAAGGATCGCGATGATGGCGATTACCACCAGCAGTTCGATTAGCGTGAATCCTCTTCTTTGCCTTCTCATGAGTTCCTTTCCTTCTTGGCTGTGAGTGTGCGTTTCAGCCCCTTCCGCCGGGGCCCTGATTGCGGGCCTTGCGCTTGACGGGACCGGCCCCAGCCCTGCTACAATGACAAACGCACGGGGTTGCGGGGCCTGCCCCGAAAGGGGACAGGTTCTCGCTGACACGCCCGCGTGCGCCCCCGCCCGGAACTGTTGGAAGCGGTCCCCGGGCGGGGCTTTCTTTCTATCAGTAGTCCGTCAACAGCCTATCGGCAGGCGGCCTCCCTTCTGTTCTTCGCCGCCAGATGGCGGGGAAGTCCGGCCAACTCCGCGTTCCAAGGCCCGTGCGCCTACGCCTGGGGGTTCGTGCGACTACTGCCGGCGTCATCGCCGGCACGGGCGTCCTTCGGTGCGCAGGAGCCGCAGCCCGTCGGGCAGGCCCCGCAAGAGGCGCTCTTCCCGGTCAGGTTGCGGTAGAGGAACCGCCCGACGATTACCAGGGCGAGCGCAACGATCAGAACGACCACTATCGTGTCGAACACGGTCGGCCCTCCTCTAGGCGCTGTTGCAAGACCCCATCCTGGCCTCGGGCCGACGGAGCGGGTCCTGCAATAGCGCCTTATCCAAGACCCAGCACGCAGCCGCCCTGGTAGATCAGGAACGAGGCCACCCAGGCCAGCGCAGTGGTGTAGGCGATCGTAAAGAGCGGCCATCGCCAGGAGTTCGTCTCCCTCTTGATCACAATTATGGCGGCCATGCAGGGAACGTAAAGCAACACAAAGACCATCAAGGTATACGCCTGGAGCGGCGTCATGTCCTCGCGGAGCGCCTGGCGCAGGGGCTCGGACTCCTCGCCGACCTCCCCCAGGCTGTAGAGGGTGCCCAGGGTGGAGACAACGACTTCCTTCGCCCCGAACCCCGCGAACAGCGCCGTGCCGAGCTTCCAGTTGTCCAGCCCCAGGGGCCTTATCACCGGGACGATCGCTCGGCCGATGCGGCCGGCAGAGCTATAGGCCAGCTCTTTCTGGGCCAGATCGTTCCGGCACTCCCCGAGTTCCGCCGCGGCCCTGTTCCGCGCGCTCAGGGCGGCCCTGACGGGTTCCGGGAGGCCCGCCACGGCGCTCCTGGCCGCCTCTGCGGCCGCCACGGCGGCCTCCGTGGTGTCATCGGCCGGTTCCGCCGGCAGCCCCGCGACTCCCTCGGCCGTCATCGCCTCCTGGAGCGCCTTCCCGGCCGTCTGCAGCCTGGTCTCGGCCGCTGCGATTCTGCCGCCGTAAGCGCCGTCCGGGTCGCTGTACTGGGGGAAGGTGCTCAACACCCACATGATGACGGAGATCGCCAGGATGATAGTCCCGGCCTTCTTGACGTAGAGCCAGCCTCTCTCCCACATGTGAACAAGCAAACCCCTCGCGGTCGGGAGCCGGTAGGGCGGCAGCTCCATCACGAACGGCGTCGAAGGGCCGGGCAGCAGGTACTTGCGGAACAGCTTTGCCATTACGATCGCCATCGCCATACCCAGCACGTAGAGCGAAAAGACCACGGCCCCTTTGGAGCGAGAAAAAAAGGCGCCTGCAAGAAGGACGTAGACCGCGTAGCGGGCCGTGCAGCTCATCAAAGGCGCGACCAGTATCGTTACCAGCCGGTCGCGGCGGTTCTCCAGCGTCCGGGTGGCCATCACGGCCGGGATGTTGCACCCGAATCCGATCAGGAGCGGGATGAAGCTCTTGCCGTGCAGGCCGATCTTGTGCATGATCCGGTCCATGATGAACGCGGCCCGTGCCATGTAGCCGCTGTCTTCAAGGAACGCGATGGCCAGGAAGAGGAACAGAATGTTGGGCAGGAAGACAAGCACCCCACCGACGCCGCCGATGATCCCGTCGACCAGCAGAGACCTCAGGTAACCCGCAGGCAGAATGCCTGACACCGCGCGGCCAAGCCACGCGAAGAATGCCTGAGTCCAGTCCATCGGCCACTGGCCCACGGTGAAGGTGAGCTGAAAGACCAAAAACATCATTGCCAGGAAGATGAACATCCCGAAGAAACGGTGGCACAGGACCTTGTCGATCCGGTCCGACATGTCGTGGCGGGTCTCGACGGTGCTCTTGACCGTTTCCTCGCACGCGCCGCTTATGAAGCCGTAGCGGGCCTCGGCGATGACTACCTCGGGCAGGTCCTCGTAGATCTTGTGCAGATGCTCGATGCTCGCCTCGGCCTGGGCGATGATCTCCTTCCCTCCCGGCCCGGACTCACCGACCTTCTCGCGCACCTCCTCGTCGTTCTCCAGGAGCTTCACCGCCAGCCACCGCGGCGGATAGCTGCTCAGGACGGTCGCACCGCCAAGAAGGCCGTGGAGCTTCGCTATCTCGGTCTCCACCTCGCGGCCGTAATGCACCATGTGCTCGCTTTGGGGCCGCTCCGAAGTGGCAACCTGCACCGCCGCAGCCAGCAGCTCCTCGATCCCTTTGCCGTGATGCCCCACGGTGGGGACTATGGGGACGGCGAGCAGTTTCGAGAGCTGCTCGTAGTCGAACTTGAATCCCCGGGACTCCGCCATATCGCTCATGTTGAAGGCCAGGACCAGGGGCACTCCCAGTTCGATGAGCTGGGTGGCGAGGTAGAGGTTGCGCTCCAGGTTGCTGGAGTCCACGATGTCGACCACGACGTCCGGGCGCTCCTCGACGATGAAGTGCCTGGCCACCAGCTCGTCCAGCGAATGGGCCGTCAGGCTGTAGGTGCCCGGCAGGTCGACCACGGTGACCTCGTGGCCCTCATAGTCGCAGTAGCCTTCTTTGCGCTCCACGGTGACGCCGGGGTAGTTCCCCACGTGCTGGCGCGCTCCCGTGATGGCGTTGAAGATGGTCGTCTTGCCGCAGTTGGGATTGCCCGCCAGGGCGATGGTGAGCTTTGCCTTGGCCACTTAGGGTCCTTTCCGACCTGCACACACAAGCGCCGGCGCAGAGTTTGGACGGCCAAACTCGGGGCGCAAAAAAAATCCAGAATCATCCGGGGTCGTTCACCAGGATCGCGTGCGCCATGCCGCGTCCGAGCATCACTTTGCTTCCCTTGACCCTGACCATGATGGGGCCGCCGAAGCTGCTCTTGAGCACCTCTATGTCGGCGCCCGGCACCAGGCCCATGCTGCTGAGGCGCCGCACCAACTCGCGTCCCGCCCTGACCTCCGCCAGGGTCGCAACGCAGCCCGACCGCACCATGCTCAACGGCATCGCTGCGGCCTTGCGCGCCCTCGATGCTGCTTGGTCGTTCGCGTCCATGAAAGACACACCTCTACACCTGCAGCTCCACGGAAATCCCGCGCGCCTCTTCCTTGCGCAGGGAGAGATGGTAGCCTCTCAGCTTCACCTCGATCGGGTCGCCCAGCGGGGCCACGCGCTCCACCTCCACCATCGTGCCGCGCGTCATGCCCATGTCGACGATGCGTTTGTTGGCCGCGCCGGAGGAAACCCGCACCTTGACGATCTTCGCCCTCTGCCCGGGTTTTATGCGGTCCAGTGTCATCTGCTCCACCTTCGTGATTCCTTTCCTTTCGGTCCTCAGCCCGGTCAGTGCCCGGTCCAGGCACTCCTCGCAGACCTCGATCCTCCCGTGGCCCTCGCAGAGGCGGCGGAACCCGCCGTCCCATCGGCAGGCCCCGAGCGGACACTTCTCGGCAAGCTCCATGTAGGAAGCCAGCCGCCCGAGGACCTCATCGCCCACCGCGTGTTCCACCCGGCAGGCGCTCTCCTCGGCTACGTGCGCACCCAGCCCCAGTATGTCCTCGAAGAAGCCCGTCAGGAGCTTGTGGCGCCTGCGGACCGTCTCGGCCTCCCTGCGCCCCCGTTCGGTCAGCGTGACGGTCCCGTACGGCCGGTAGTTGACCAGTTTGCGCTCCGCCAGGCTGTGCAGCGCGCCGGTCACGGACGGCATCGTGACGCCCAGGTGCTTTGCGATGTCCTTCACGTGGGCGCCGTCCCGGCCGCCGGCAAGCCCGAGCACAGTCTCCAGGTAATCTTCCATGCTCGCAGTGAGGGTGTCGGACATACGAGTACTCCTTGCTGGCGCCGCTGGGCCAAGCGTTTATTAGGCTCGCCTAACATCGTAAGCCATCTGCTCACCTCTGTCAAGGGTTTTTGCGGAAATTTGTGACGCCGCCGTCGCAAGAAGGCCGCGCCGCGGCGTGCCCGCGCGACTTACGCCGTCAGCTCGTGCCACAGCTCGCGCATCGCCGCGCATTCGTCGCGCTCCTTCGGGGCGATCAGCGGCTCCAGAATGCAGCGCGCCCCCGTCTCGCGCACCAGGCCCGCAATCCGGCGCACGTAGACCTCCCACGTTTCCCCGTCCCGTGGTGCGATCTGGCTGCGCAGCACCGTGCCGCTCTCCGCGCAGCGGTCCAGCAGCCACCGAAGCTCGTATGACTCCGGATTGCCCAGGTCGATGGCGCGCACGCATTCCAGCCGGCACAACGCCTCGAAGAGCGCTTCGTGCCACCCGCAGAAGTGCAGGAAGGCCCCGCCGAATGGCTCGGCCGCCTCTTGTATAGCGGGAATCACGAACCGCTCGATCGTCGCGGGCGAAAGAAGCGTGGCAGTGTCTTCCGCCATGCGCGCGCCCGCGCCCGGGTAGTATATGCCCTGCGGTCCCCCGTGGCCGTGGATCATCGAGGAGGCGTCTTCCCCGAGGAGGCCCTTCAGATGCGCGGTTGCGTCGACGTAAAGCCCCCGGCAGATGTCCATTAGCTCCTCGGCCCATCCCTGCTCGTCCCGGTCGGCGATGTCGTAGAAGATGTCATCGCCGTAGAGCAGGTGCGCGATGTCGAAGACCCCCTGCGTGTCGGCATGGTGGGCGAAGACGGTACCGTCGCTGCGCTCCCGGTGGATGGCGTAGAACTCGGCGGCCAGGCGCATCAGGTCCGCCTGGGCGACGTCGACGCCCCGCGCCGCGCGGATGGCCTCGCGCTCCAGCGGCTCGCCGGGCCAGGGCATCTGGTCCGAGCGGACCTGGTAGGGCAGGCCGGCCATGCTCGGGATGAAGATGACGCCGAGATTGGGGCGCACCGTGGGGACGCCGTCGGTGGGCCAGTCTGCGGTCGGGCGCGCGCGCGCCATCTCCGACTCCCACATCGCCTCCGGGTCGCGGAAGCGGACCTCGTAGCCGTCGAGGTAATACTTGGGCAGCCCGGCCGTGGGGATCTGGATCAGGCACGGGCCCTCGCCGTTCCAGAAACGCATGTGTGCTTCGATCCGTTCCTGCATCGGTTCCTCTCACGCCCCCGCTTCGGCCCGCCCGGCCCGGGCCTGCGCGCGTCGGCCGTCCTGGAGCGTCCAAAGGAGGCTGCTAAGGGCGAGCGCGCCGCCCGCCAGCGGACAGATGCCCATGGCCAGCGACAGCGGAACGCCGTTGTCCTTTAAGAGGCCTACGAGAATCGGGCCGATGAGACAGGCCAGCGCAAGGCTCGCGGTCGCGTAGCCGTAGAGCTTGGCCTTCGCGACCGGGAAGCGGTTCCCGATTATCGTCCAGATGCACGGATAGGTTGCGCAGGCCATGAACCCGCCGACGAAGAAGGCGGCCAGGCTCACCCAGTAGTTGGTCACGGCCAGGCCCAGCGCAAAGAATCCCCCTCCCAGCAAGCTACTGTACCTCAGAAGCCTCAGCTCGTCCCACTGATGCCGCACGGTGGCCATCACCAGGCGCCCCAGCGTCAGGCCGAGCGTCATGCCGCCCAGCACCGAGGCGCCGTGAAAGTCGTCCACGCCGAACTTGTCCTGCACCGTCAGGTTCACCAGCCCCAGGAGCGGCCCGATCATGAGCCCGTGGAAGAAAGTCAGCAGCGGCACCCACATCCACTGGCCCGATCCCCTGAGGGCCGCGGCTGGTGGAGAATCGGCGCCCCTCGTCGAGCGCGCCAGTCGCGCCGCCGGCGGGGCGGCGACCGGGCGGATCAGGATCACCGCCAGCGCCAGGCACAGCCCGGTCAGCAGAAAGCCGACAACGAAAACCGCCCGAAACCCCCAGGCGTCCCAGCCCCGCGCGTGAGCCACATCCATCCACAGCCCCATCAGCGGGGCGCAGACCGCCCACGAGCCGAACCAGAGCGCCGAGAAGAACGACATCGTCCGCCTCAGCATGTCGGGAAACAGGTCGGCCAGTTGCGATGAGTTGGCGTTGCCGATCAGGACGGCCGCGACCCCCATGCAGACGAGGCAGAGTACCAAGCTGGGAAAGCCAAAAGCAAATGCGCCCGCGAGCGTGGCGGCCATTACGCCCAGAAACCCCGTCACCATGATCGGGAAGGCGCCCAGCCGATGCACGATGTGCCCGGCCGCCAGCGCGCCGGCCATTGCGCCAAAGGACCCGGCGCCAACGCAAATCCCCAACTGGGTGTTCGAGAGGCCAAAGAGCTTCTGGATGGTTGGCCCCGCCACCGCCGGGATCAGGTACGGGATCTCGAGCAGCACGCCCGTACCGAAAATGGCGGCGGCGGCAGCCTTCTTGCTGGGCACTGTGCGGACCTGCTTTCTGCTCTCATGGGTGCGGAGGCAAAGACTGTAGCACAACGGCGGCGTCCTGTCATCTTGCAGGGGTTCCGGCGGGCGGCATCGACGGCGGCATGGGGGCGAAGATCACGGCTCGGTCCGCAGCGCGAAGAGGTCGGCGTCCTTCAGCGCGAAGCGGAAGCGCACCGGCCTGCCGGCGAGGGCCGACAGGTCGCCGCCGCCCTTCCAGGCGACCGCCGCGTCGAACTCGTCGCCGAAGAGCGGTTCCATGTCGGACAGGGCATAGCCCTCGACGGGCTGGCCGGCCTCGTCCTGGACCTCGACCTGGACGGAGCCGACGGCCGAGGTCGCGTAGTTCAGGAGCAGTCGCCCGCCGGCGAAGGTGACGGGGCGCGTGATGAACTCGCCGCCGCCGTATCGGGCGTTCACGGACGCTATCCCCAGTTGCCGGACGGTTACGCGCCGCAGGCGGCTCGTAGGCCAGCAGTAGTGCTCGCTCACATACATCGACCATTCGCCGGGCGCGGTCTCGATGATGCCGCGGGCGGGCATGATGTTGCGGTGCGTCCAGTTCCGCGGGTCGGGGCCGGGCCGCACCCACGCCTCCATGAACGGGCGGTCCCAGTGCAAGCCGTCGCGGCTGGACATGAACACGGCGTCGGAGATCCCTTCGTGCGGCAGCTCCATGCCCTCGGTGTCCTTCGTGCGCTCCGGGACGAAGCGCTTGGGGAAGGAGAGGAGGATGTGCTCGGCGCCCGGGCAGGGGATGGTGGCGTTGGTGTAGAACTCCTCTTGCGGCACGCCCTCGGCGTACTGGTGCGGCACGGGCTTCGTCCAGTGCGTGAAGTCCTCGGACGAGCAGCTCTGAATGGCCCGCACCTCGCCGTCGAAGAAGCGGCTGAACATCCGGTAGCGGCCCTGGCGCGGATCCCAGAAGGCGACGTTGAGCGAGTCGAAAGAGCCCGTGATGTCCAGCGGCCCCTCGTGCATCCTCGTCCAGTGGATGCCGTCGGGCGAGTTGAACGCGAGCAGGTTGTCGGGCGCGACGCTCCCGATGGCCTTGTACTGCTCCTCGGCCCGGGCGTCGGGATTCTCGTCGCGGAAGACGAAGAGGTTGTGGGCCCCGTCGTCGAGCAGGACGGCGTTGTTCTCCTTCGTGCCCGTCACTTCAAAGAGCCCGAGGCTGGGCTTGATGAAGTGGATGCCGTCGGTGCTTTCCGCATAGTTCGTGGACGGCCCGCCGCGGTGGTACATGCGGATTAGGTCGCCGTCTCGAAACACGGTGAAGTAGGCCGACCCGCTCCACTCGAATGGGCTGTTGAGTTCCAGCACCACTTCGCGCCTCACCGGCGGGTGCAGCTTCAGGCCCGCGCCGCGCATCTCCTCGATGAGCCACCCGTCCACGAACGGCTCGGTCCGGGCGCCGATGTCAACAACATCCTTCACAGTTCATCCTCCTCGGTCAGAGCAGGCCGCGGAATGCAGCAACCTTCGCAGCAGTTCGCGTGTAGCGGCAAGAAACGAGTTCCCCGAATTGGCGCCAAACGTCTCCCCATGGCCAGCCAAGGGACACCGGTACCACGCTTGGACTGCCGGTGCTATCTACCGCCGACGGCCTTTCTTGCCAGGATCATCCAGTGCCATGAACCAGGAGCGACTTCCCCGTCCAGAGCCTGTTCCGATTCTTTCACACTCTCCGCGCGCCATCCCGCAAGCAGGTCCCCGACATCGCTCTCATCGGAGTAATGGTGCAGGTGACAACCGTCCTCCTTGCCGGGATCATCGAATGTGTTCGGTTCCACCTCTGTCCCGCCGCCATAGTGCTCATTGCGTGTGCTGTTGAGAGTCAGATAGAGGAGGCCGTCCTTCCTCAGAATACGCTTGACCTCCGCCAACACCTCGACCATTCTCTGCCGCCTCGCGTGGTAGATCACATCCCAGCACAAAACAAAGCCGAAGAACTCATCGGGATACGGAAGAGCACCCATGTCGGAATGGACGACGGAGGCGTGAAGTCCCTCCCCGTCCAGCCGGGCGCGACAGTGCTCGACGGCATACTCCGACGAGTCGAGGGCGTATGTCTCAAATCCAGAGGCGGCCATCAGCACTACATGTCGACCAAGACCGCAACCGATGTCGAGCGCGCGACGGACGCCCTCCTCCTTCAGCCTCGGCACCAAAGCGGCTATCTCCCCGTCGGGGCTGCTCCACACCCGCTGCTTTTCTCTACCGCGCCACAATGCGTCCCACGTCTTGCGCTTCATATCAGGTACCGGCCTCTATCGCTACGACTTCAGACTTTGCCACCGTGGGCACAGAGAGGACCCAGGAACGACCAGGGGAGGCCGACGACGCGCTGAGAGCCACAACCCGAGGAATTGTTCTCTGGACACGTCTCGCTGGGTCCCTCCAGTACTCTTTGCATCCCTCTCCGTGTCCTCTGTGATCTCTATGGCAGCTCTAACGTTGTAGAGCTATCCAGATTCCGCATTTGGCCCCATCTATTGACCTCTGCATAAGTAATGCACTATACTCAGGAGCATCCCTAGTGGAGGATGCTCTGCATGCGTCCGAAGGGCTCACCGCAAGAGCTGGAACGCCGTCGGCTGCGTGCCATGGCCCTCTTGGGAGAGGGGCATTCG